>CAMODP010000175.1 GCA_946611445.1 uncultured Eubacterium sp. | reverse complement strand
TTCACCCACCTGCAAGCATACCCGCAGGGCACTTAGCTTGCGTGGGTTCAGTACTGTGGCGTTGTAATCATTCTTTGATTATGCCATAGAAAAAAAGGCGTGTAAATGAACGCAGTGGAATTCCTGACCCGGATGCGGTATGATGAGTCTGCGCAGAGGGCGTGAGGCGCGCAACAATGCGTATTTTACAGAGGTTTAGAATCAACCGGAAACGGAGGCGGGTGCTATGTTCAGGAAAATGCGGCGTTTTAAACAGCAGATCAGCGAGGAGGAATGCCTGGAGATACTGCGGCAGGAGCCGCGGGGCGTCCTGTCGGTGATGGGAGACGACGGCTACCCGTACGGAATCCCGCTCAATCACTGGTATTCTGATGAGGACGGAAAGCTGTATTTTCACGGGGCTCGGGCAGGGCACAGGATTGATGCCGTTCAGGCGTGTGACAAGGTGAGCTATTGTGTATGGGACAGCGGATACCGCAGAGAAGGTGAATGGGCGCTGAATATCCGGAGCGTGATCGTATTCGGAAGGATGCGTTCCGTGACAGATGAAGAAAAGGTGCGGGAGATCTGCACGAAGCTCACGCTGAAATTCACAGATGACCGTGCGTATCTGGAGCAGGAGCTGAAAAAAGACCTGTCCCGCACGCTGTGTCTGGAGCTGGAGCCGGAATACATGACCGGAAAACTGGTGAACGAATCCTGACCTGCGGAAAATCCAAAAGCGTTGTATTACATATGAAAATCTGATATTATCGTCAAGATGACGTGCGTTCCCCGGGGCAGTCGGCGCCTCTGGGTGTGTTTGAAGAATGTGAGGTCTGACGATGAATAAATACAGAGATTTTGACAACTATCTGAAGGAATATCCGGACGAAAACGGATATTTCGGTCCATACGGCGGCAATTACCTGCAGGAGCCGGAACTGATCAAGGCGTTCAATGAGTACGCGGAAGCCTATCACACGATTGCGCAGTCGGCGCAGTTCATCAATGAACTGCGGCGGATCCGCAGGGATTTTCAGGGAAGGCCTACACCGGTCTACCACTGCCAGAATCTTTCCAATCTGCTGGGACGGACGCAGATCTACCTGAAGCGGGAAGATCTGAACCATACCGGGGCGCACAAGCTGAACCACTGCATGGGCGAGGGACTTCTGGCCAAGTATATGGGCAAGAAGAAGCTGATCGCGGAAACCGGCGCCGGACAGCACGGCGTGGCCCTGGCAACGGCGGCCGCCTATTTCGGACTGGAATGTGATATCTACATGGGAGAAGTGGATATCGCGAAGCAGGCGCCGAATGTGACGCGGATGAAGATCCTGGGCGCCAATGTCATACCGGTCAGCTTCGGGCTGAAGACGCTGAAGGAGGCTGTCGACGCAGCCTTTATGGCCTATGCCAGAGAATACCACGACGCAGTCTACTGCATCGGCACCGCGGCCGGGCCGCATCCGTTCCCGCTGATGGTCCGCGATTTCCAGTTCTGTATCGGCGAAGAGGCAAGAGAGCAGTTTAAAGAGCAGACAGGGCATCTGCCGGACCAGGTGGCTGCCTGCGTGGGCGGTGGTTCCAATTCCATCGGTATGTTTACGCCGTTTCTGGCAGACCCGGTGGAGCTGATCGGCATAGAACCGCTGGGACGCGGGCCGGAGCTGGGCAATCACGCAGCGTCCGTCACCTACGGAAAAGAGGGCGTCATGCACGGCTTCAACAGCATCATGCTTGCCGATGAAAACGGAGATCCCGCGCCGGTGTATTCCAACGCCAGCGGCCTGGACTATCCGGCTGTCGGCCCCGAGCACGCCATGCTGCATGATCAGGGACGTGTACGGTATGTGACGGTCAGCGACGATGAGGCCATAGAAGCGCTGTTCCTGCTGTCGCGGCACGAAGGAATTATTCCGGCGATCGAGAGTTCCCATGCCCTGGCCTATGCAATCCGGGAGGCGCGCACCGGCCGCACCGGCTCCATTCTGGTCAATCTGTCCGGACGCGGCGACAAGGATCTGGACTATGTCGTGGAGAAATACGGCTACGGGCCGGAATTTCTGGAGAAGATGAAAAAGGCGGATCGTGCTGAAAAATAACGAAGACTGTTTTTCTGTGGTTTTTGGCATGAAAGTGTAGTATAATAACCGCGCACGCGGCAGGAATGCCGCGCAGGATTCGGAAAAGCGATAGTCCTGCAAACAATACACAGACAGACAATAATCAGACAGGAGATGAACGAAATGGGATGTTTTTACTGTGACGAGCACCACGAGGGCCGCGAGGCCATTATGTTCAAGGTAGGCGAAATGAAGGCCGGCGTGCTGTATCTTTTCAAGGATCAGGCACACAAGGGCCGCTGTGCTCTGGCACTGAAGAGCCACAAGAAGGAGCTCTGCGAACTTGACGCGCAGGAGCGGAATGATTTCTGTGAAGATCTGGCGGCTGCGTCCGGCGCCGTGAAAAAGCTCTGGGGATGCGAGAAAATCAATCTGGGTTCTTTCGGAGACACAAACCCGCATCTGCATTTTCACATTGTCCCGAAGTACGAGGGCGGATTTGAGTTCGGCGGCAGCTTTGCCATTACCAATCCGGATCCGGTGATCCTCAGCGATGAGGAATATCAGGAAATGATTGCGGCCCTGCAGAAAGAACTGGGGCTGTAAGGGAAGCAGAGACATATTTTGGAGCTGTTACATTAAGTACTTTATGCGTGAATATCCATCCGGGAAACGCTTGCGCTCTGTCCTCGCGCAGCGGTACTAAAGCTCAGGCAAGCCTTTCGCTAAGTACCGGCGCTGCGGAGGTTCCCTACTGGATATTTCCGCACTTCAGTAGCTTAGTGCCGCAGCTCTTTTTTATATTGGCCGGGAGAATGAATTATGACGAATACAGTTTTAGACAGCCTTCAGGACTTCCTGAAAAACAGTCACAGCACGTATCATGCGGTGCATCTGTTGAAGGAGCAGATGGAAAAGGCGGGATATGCGGAATTGCGTGAGGACCGGCCATGGGTTCTCAGCCCCGGGAAAGGGTATTTTGTGACCCGCAGCGGCTCTTCCCTGCTTGCATTCCGCATCCCGGAGAATAAGCCGGAGGAAGCCCATATTGCCGCGGTACACAGCGATTCACCCGTATTCAAGGTGAAGCCGTCCCCGGAAATGGCCGGCGGCGGGAACACAATCCGCCTGAATATCGAAAAATACGGCGGCATGCTGACAGCCCCCTGGTATGACCGGCCGCTGACCATAGCCGGCCGGATTCTGACAGAGGAACCGGACGGCCTGCGCGAGCGTCTGGTATACGTCGACAGAGACCTTCTCGTCATTCCGTCCCTGGCCATCCATATGGACAGGGAGGCAAACGAAAAAGGCCATGGAAATGTACAGACAGAGATGCTGCCGCTGTTTGGAAGCACAGAGGAGGACAGAAGGACAGATGACAGCACCGCCGGCGATACAAACAAACAGGAAGCAGCAGCCGGCGAGAACAAGGCGCACGGAAAAGATGCAGGGTTTGCCTGGAAGGGGGCGCTGATGCGCGCCGCGGCGCAGGCGGCAGGTGTACGGCCGGAAAGCATTCTGGGCGCGGACCTGTACCTCACGACCCGCATGAGACCTTCCGTCTGGGGGCCGTCGCGGGAATTCCTGTCCGCGCAGCGGCTGGATGACCTGGAGTGCTGCTACTGTATCTTCCGGGGGTTCCTGGAGAGCGCGGCGTCTGTGCAAAAAGCAGAGACAGGAGCCGGGACAGAGACGTCCGGCCCGGCAATTCTCCCGGTTTTCTGCGTCTTTGACAATGAGGAGGTCGGCAGCCGCACCGGACAGGGGGCGGAGTCGGATTTTCTGGCGGAGAATTATGAGAGGATCTGCGAGGCGGCAGGCCTGACAGCGGAGGAACGCCGCGTGATGAAAGCGCGGAGCTTTATGATTTCAGCGGACAACGCGCATGCCGTACATCCGAACTATCCGGACAAGGCGGACCCGGTGAACCGCCCGCAAATGAACCGGGGTATCGTCCTGAAACACCACGCGGGACAGAAATATACCACAGACGGCGTATCCGCCGCCATACTCCGCGACATCTGCCGGCGGCACGGCATTCCGGTGCAGGATTTCTCAAATCGGTCAGATATGGCAGGCGGATCTACCCTGGGCAATATTTCTCAGACACAGCTCTCCGTGCGCACGGCCGATATCGGACTGGCGCAGCTGGCCATGCATTCCTGCTATGAGACAGCCGGTTCCCGGGATCCGGCATA
>CAMODP010000174.1 GCA_946611445.1 uncultured Eubacterium sp. | reverse complement strand
GACGCCGTCCACCGGGATCAGGCTGCCCAGGCTGACCCGGATCCTGTCTCCGGCGGCAATCTGGCTGATGTGTACCTGCTCATCCGCCGCGTCCGTCACCTTCCAGACTTTGGACACATTGAGGGCAAGAGACTGCGCCAGATTGTCCACGGAACGCTTATACGTCCACTCTTCCAGAAGCTCGCCGAGCTCTGTCAGGAAAGTAATGGAGCTGGCGGTCGTAAAGTCCCGCGTAGCCAGAGACGCGGCAATCGCGGATGCGTGTACGATCTCCGCGCTGAACTTCCTGGCGAAGATATCCCGGATACCGTGCAGCACAAAGGGATACGCGTCCCACAGCGTCCAGACGGTCCGCACGGGCACCGGCAGAAGAAGCCGCTTCACCGCACGCATTGCCACCATCTCTATGATTTTTTCCCGGTACTCTTCTCCTGTCGCCCGGGCGGAAACCGCGGGAACGAGATCCTTGAGTTCCGGGTCGTCAGGTTCAGTCCTGTCCAGGAAATCCAGGACTGTCTGCTCACGTCCGCTGAACAGGATAATCAGCTGCGCTGTACGGGGGAAAACCTGAACCCTTTCCACGCCGTCCAGCTCAGTCAGTGCGTAATAAAGAATGTCTGCCTCTTCAGAAGTCAGTCTGCGCCTGTCCAGCTGCAGATGCAGACGGCCTCTGTTTTTCTGTTTTATCTGATATCGCATAATCTGTCACCTGTCATACCGGAGAGCCGTATCTGCAGCGCAGATCACTCTTCCGTCCGTGAAGTGACAGCTCTGCCGATGTACTGCTCCGCCCGCTCTTTCCCGACTGCCGCGGCATCCGAGATCCATGTCTGAGCCTGTTCTGACTCCTCCAGAATAAACTCGCGGGCTATATATCCGCCCTCCGCCAGGCCCTCCGCGATCCGTTTTGCCTTCTCTGTGCGGATCAGACGGGTACCTGCCACACCTGCCAGAACCCCCCACAGAACTGAACTCCATTTGATATTTCTGAACATACTCAATTCCTCCTTGTTTTTTAGTCTCTGATGTTCATTTATCTGAATCATTTCCGCCCGGGATCCGGGCGATAATCCACTTTCTCTTCACGATCACAAAGGCAAAGATCACCACCTGCACGATGATCGTAAGCGCCATGTAGAAAAACTCGCCCTCCTGCAGGAATCCCCCTGCTGCGCAGTTCAGCAGAATCTGGATCCAGCTGACGCCGGCTACGGCCAGGAAAAAATCACGGGCGCGGATCTTGGAGCGCGCGGCGACATACGGCACGATTCCGTTCGGCAGGCCGGGCAGCAGGTCACAGATCGCGACGACAAACATCGGATGGGCCGACCGCATCTTATCCCGGATCCAGCTGTCCTTCCTGTTGATTGTGACCAGCCCCTGCAGATGTCCCCGCATGCGCCGCACAACCAGAAACACTGCCATGTTGCCAAGGACAAAACCGGCATAGCACATCAGAAAAGCGCGCGTGCCCCCGAATATCACCCCGGCAGCAATCTGGATGGCCAGACCGGGAAAAACAATGCTGAATACCTGAAGCGCGGACAGCAGCACAACCGTGAGTGCGCCCCTCCAGAAGCCTTCTCTCTCGATATAGGCTTCTAACGCGGCCTCGTCTCCCCTGCGCAGCAGACGGAACAGTGTGGGGAACATATCTCCGAACGCGTGCCAGATAAGGATACCCGCCAAAAGCAGGATACCCGTCAGAAGCAGCAGTCTTTCCAGGCTTTTTTTGTTAAATTTTCCGGTCCCGTGATCGCCCATGCCTGCCCTCAGATCGATGAAAAATGGGGAGCCTGCTCCGTGGCAAAACTCCCCGCACACACCTGTTCTTTATTTCAGCGCTTCGATCTCGTTCTCGAAGGATTCCGCGTCCTTCGCACCGACCAGCGTCTTTGCCAGCTGGCCGTCCTTTATAAAGAGGAAGGTAGGAATGGACATAACGCCGTACTTCGCTGCAATGTCATCGGACTCATCTACATTGAGTTTGCAGAACTTCACATCCTCATAGTCCTCTGAAAGTGTGTCGATGACCGGTGCCATCATCTTGCAGGGGCCGCACCAGTCCGCATACATATCCACTACGACCAGGCCCTTCGCCTGCAGCACTTCCGCGTCAAAAGAGCTGCTGTTAACTGCTTTTACCATAACATATTCTCCTTATTAAAGCATTGTCAAACAGAAATCTCCGGCAGGTCTGTATCTCCGGTCTGTTCTCTCTAATCTTCCAGTCTGCCAAAAGTATACTAACACAAATTATCCGGTCTGTGAAGAGCACCCCTCGGGCATTACTGCGGACAGCTTGCAGATCGGATGTCCCAGTGAGGAGAACTTTTCCTCATATTCCGTCAGAATATTGCCCTCATTCAGCACCGGGTCGTGATGCAGATCTCTCGTCACCCCCGTCAGCCGCCAGCCGCAGGCCTCGATTTCCCGCAGGGAAAAATCAAAGAGCATGGTGTTGTCCGTCTTGAAATCCAGTCCGCCGCCGCTCTGCAGGATCTGCTCATATTTGTGCAGGAAATTCGCCGAGGTCAGCCGCTTGCCGCCGTGCTTCGATTTCGGCCACGGGTCTGAGAAATTCAGCCAGATATGAGCCGCCTCACCAGGCGCAAAAATATCCGGCAGGAACCGTGCATCCAGGCGGATAAACCGGAAATTGTCCGTCCCCTCCCCGCTGTCAGCGCGCTCCTCCGCCTTGTCGAGAGCCTTTACCAGCACGCTGCTGTACATCTCAATGCCGACAAAGCTGATCTCCGGGTGACGCGCCGCCATATCCATCAGGAAACGCCCCTTGCCCATGCCGATCTCAATATGAATCGGGTTCGCATTGCCGAACACCTCCTGCCAGTGCCCCCTGCAGCGCTCCGGCTCCTGTACGCAGAAACGGCTTTCGGCTATCCTCTCTCTTGATCCGGGTATATTGCGCAGACGCATGCTTTGGTGCCTCTTTTCTTAATAAATAATATAATAGTCGGGCTGCAGAGGCCTTCCCTGCTGCCTGACCAGGTGGGGACAACGACACTGACCGGCTGGTGTTAAGATCACATTAAAACTTCGTAATCATACCACACCTGCCTTGAAATGCAAAGATTTCTCTTGACTTTTTTAACAAAAAGTCGCTTAATAGGAACAGTTATCCTGGAGGAAAAACTATGGATCCGATCATTGATAAAATCAACGATATCGAACAGGCCGCGTCGCAGATTCTTGATGACGGCGCCAGAACGAACCGGGAACTGGACGCTGCCCACGAGGTTCGCCTCAAGGCCGCCGATCTGGAGATCGAAGAAGACACGGAACGTCAGATCCGGGAACTGCAGCAGGCGCTGCAGCAGAAGCTCGCAGCGGAAGAGCAGGCTCTGGAGACCGGGTCCGGGCAGGCGCTGCAGAAGCTGGAGGCTTACTGGAGCGAGAACCACGCGTCACTCGTCGATTCTGTATATAACTCTATTATAAGGAAGTGATCGATTGCTGGACAATATGAAGGGACTGATGGCGTACAGCGGTCTTGCGACCAAGATACGGGCCATGCAGGGACATCTTCTGACACAGGACGATTTTCTCACGATCGTGAGGCTTCCCGATATTCCCGCGGTGGCAGCATGGCTGCGCCAGCGGCCTTCCTATGAGCCGGTGCTGAGAGACTTCAGTACCACTGCCATTCACCGGGGAGAGCTGGAGCCGCATCTCCGCGAAAGCGTCTACCGAGATTTCGCCAAAATCTACCATTTTGCAGACAAGCATCAGCGTCAGTTTCTGGAACTGTACATGATGCGGTATGAGACGGTATTTCTGAAGGAATGCCTGAAATACGTTCTGGGCCTTCGGAACACGCGTCCCGATCCCGCGCGGCTGGAGAGACACATTTCCCGTTTTTCCCGCCTCCCGTTCCGGGAGCTCTCTGAGGCGTCCACCCTGCAGGAGATAACGGATCACCTGAAGCGGACGCCGTATTACGCACCGCTCTCTGCCGTTGTTTCCGCGGAATCGCCTTCACTGTTTGACTGCGAGATGGCACTGGATCTGTGTCACTTCGGCACTGTCTGGAAAGAACGGAAAAATGTGGTCAGCAGGGCTGAACTGCCAAAGCTGACGGAGTTCTGCGGAACCAAATTCGACATGCTGAATCTGCTGTGGATCCGGCGGTGCAAGGCGTACTACCGGACGACGCCGTCAGAGATCTACGCCCTGCTGATCCCGGTGGAATACCGGCTTCGTCAGGCGGATCTGGCCGCGCTGGCGGAGGCAC
>CAMODP010000173.1 GCA_946611445.1 uncultured Eubacterium sp. | reverse complement strand
GCGCAGGCCAGGCTCACGTGGACCAATGTGATGATCGGCGGCGTAAAATGCAAAGTTCCGCTCGGGATTTTCATCGCGGTGATCATGGCATTTTTCGTGCAGTTCATTTTTGACAGGACGACATTCGGATTTGAACTGAAAACCGTCGGACAGAACAGGAACTGCGCAAAGTACATAGGTATCCATGTCGGGAAGAGAATTGTGGCTTCCATGGCGTTTTCAGGTGTTCTTGCGGGACTGGCGGGCGTCACGTATTATCTGGGCTACACAAATACGATGATTCCGAAGACACTTGCCGGAATGGGATATGATTCGATCGCAGTGGCGCTCCTGGCGAATTCCTCGCCGGTGGGTTCTATCCTGGCGGCAGGTATCGTGTCCATCTTCCAGCAGGGCGCGAATTACATGAGTTCTACAATAGGCGTTGCCAAAGAAATCGCTTCACTGATCACGGGCATTCTGCTTCTGTACGCTTCCTGCGGCGGATATATGCGGGAGCGGGCACAGCTCCTGCTGCAGAGGGATACGGATCACAGCGGCGACAGGGAGGAGGAAGAACGATGACAAAAGTTTTTACCGACGGTCTTTCATTTGCCATCCCTCTTCTGATCATGGCGGTCGGCGCCATTTATTCTGAAAAAAGCGGCGTGACAAATCTGGCCATTGAAGGTTTTCAGGGGTTTGGCGCATTTGTCGGGGCGCTGGCTGCTGTCCTGCTGATGCCTGTGATGGGCAACGGCTCTCAGGCGGTTATCTATATCGCGATAGCCGCAGCAGCTGTCGGCGGCGGCGTGTATGCATGTCTGCACGCGCTTCTCTGCATTCAGTTCAAGGCCAACCAGGTTATCAGCGGTGTTGTCGTCAACATCCTGGCTGTCGCACTGACGACCTTCTTCACCAGCGCGGCAAATTCCGCAATCATGGGTAACGCCTCAAACAAATTTGTTCTGGGGGTTTCAAAGCGCTTTTCCGTTCCGGGGCTTTCAAAGATCCCCTGGTTCGGCGGACTGTTCAAAAACATGTATCCGTTTGAACTGATCATCATCGTGCTGGTTGTCTTTTTCTCGTATCTGATGTATAAGACGAAATACGGCATGTGGCTGCGCGCCTGCGGAGAGAATCCCCAGGCCGTGGACGCGGCAGGCGGGGATGTCGTGAAGACCCGGTGGATTGCCGTCATTATTTCCGGCGCGCTTTCCGGAATCGGCGGCATCTGTTTCGCGTATTCCATCCTGGCAAATTTCTCACCCGCCATTTATATGGGATATGGGTATCTGGCGATTGCAGCCATGATATTCGGCAACTGGAATATTGGGACAACGACGCTGGTGTGCCTGATTTTCGGATTTGCGAAATCCGGTGGCTATCAGCTGTGCCTTGCCCTGAAGCTGCCTGGCACATATTCTGATCTGTTTCTGATGCTGCCCTATGTGCTGACGATGCTCCTGCTCATTTTCTTCTCGAAGAGGAATCACCCGCCGAAGGCAGCCGGAGAGGCCTGGGACGCAGGCAAGAGATGACGGAAAAGGCAGGACTGCTGACAGAATTGTAGCTATGACGGATTTGGAAAGGAGAGAAGTATTGAGCCTGTTTAAAGAAGAAGACCTGAAGAACGGCAGTGTCACGCTCTCGGAAGACGGCAGCGCGATTGTGATCCTGGATCAGACAAGGCTGCCGCTGCACGAGGTGTATCTGACACTGCGGACAAAGGAAGAAATCTATGACGCCATAAAGGTCCTGGCTGTCCGGGGAGCGCCGGCCATCGGTATCTGTGCGGCGTATGCGGTCTATGTACTGTCCCTGCCGAAGGCGGAGATGGATTATGAATCCTTTGCCGCGGCAATGGAGGCAGATGCGGAATACGTGAATTCATCCCGCCCGACAGCCGTCAACCTGAGCTGGGCGATCCGGCGTCAGATGGCGGTCATCAGGGAACACGCGGATAAACCGGTGAGAGAGATTATCCGCCTGCTGAAGGAAGAAGCCATAGCCATACACAGAGAAGATATCGAGATGTGCGCGAAGATATCGGAATACGGTCTCTCGCTGGTAAAGGCCGGTGACGGCATCCTCACACACTGCAACGCGGGCCCCCTGGCGACATCCAAATACGGGACGGCAATCGGTCCGATGCTGCTGGCAAAGGAGAGGGGTATTGACCTGAAGGTCTTTGCAGACGAGACGAGGCCGCTGCTCCAGGGTGCTCGCCTGACCTCCTATGAACTGACGAAGGCAGGGGTGGATGTGACCCTGATCTGTGACAATATGGCTTCCATGGTCATGAAAAACGGCTGGGTTCAGGCGGTATTCGTCGGCTGCGACCGCATTGCGGCCAACGGCGATGTCTGCAACAAAATCGGAACGTCCGGCGTCGCTGTGCTGGCGAAGTACTACGGCATACCATTCTACACGCTGGGACCGTATTCCACGATCGACATGAGCTGTCCGACGGGAGATGATATCCATATCGAACTGCGGGATCCGGAAGAGATCAAGAAGATGTGGTACAAAGAGCCGATGGCCCTGGAGGAGACCAAATGCTTCAACCCGTGCTTTGACGTAACCGATCATTCGCTGGTGACAGCCATCGTGACGGACCGCGGAATCGTATACCCGCCCTTTGCGGAGAATCTGAAAAAGCTGTTTGGTGAGTCAGGGGACGTTTCTGCTGACTCATTCGGGAAACAGCATTGCGAATAACGGAAATTTTAAAAGAGAGGAGACTGACAGCATGCCAACGAATATTTCACCATCTGCTTCTATCGTACTGAAACCGGGCACACATTTCGCAGAATGTGTCCTGATGCCCGGAGATCCGCTCCGCGCGAAGTATATTGCGGAGCATTACCTGGAGAATCCTGTTCTTGTCAATGACGTCCGCAATATGCTGGCGTATACGGGAACATACGAGGGGAAAGAGGTGTCCGTCATGGGCTCCGGTATGGGTGTCCCCTCGCTGGGACTGTATGTACACGAGCTGTTCGCATTCTTCGGGGTGAAGGCCGTGATCCGCGTGGGATCTGCCGGAGGACTCGGGGACGACATCCGGCTTCGGGATGTTGTGATCGCGATGAGCGCCTCGACGAACAGCAGTTTTGTGAGTGCCTATGACGTGCACGGCATCGTTGCCCCGACAGCGGATTATGAGATGCTGAAAAACGCGGCGGCAGCGGCTGAGGAGATGGGCGTCCGCGCGGATGTCGGCTCTGTCTATACTTCTGATTTCTTCTATCATCCCGATCCGGACATCAACCGGAAGCTCAAAGACATGGGTATTCTGTGCGTTGAGATGGAGACAGCCGGTCTGTACCTGCAGGCCATGGCACATCACAAGAGAGCCCTGTCCATCCTGACGATATCCGACCATATTTTCACCGGTGAGGCTCTTTCGGCGGAGGACCGCCAGGACAGCTTCCATGAAATGATGGAGATCGCACTGAAGACAGCGGTGCGCACGAAGTTTTGACGGAGGTAAAGTATGTACAGAGACGGTAAGATTTGGATAGCAAATACCGAGAAGGAAAACGGAGAACCGATTTATATCCTGCCGCAGATGGCGAACCGACACGGTCTGGTGTGCGGCGCGACCGGTACCGGCAAGACGGTCACCCTGAAGGTGCTGGCAGAGTCCTTCAGCGACATGGGCGTACCGGTCTTTATGGCGGACGTCAAGGGCGATATTGCCAGCATGATCCGTGCCGGCGAGGACAGCGAGGGCATGCAGGACAGAGTCCGGCGGTTTGGCCTTGCGGAGGCAGGCTTCACGCAGAAGGGCTATCCGGTGACGCTGTGGGATCTCTTCGGACAGGAGGGCATCCAGCTCCGGACGACGATCACGGAGATCGGTCCGCTGCTGCTGTCCCGTATTCTGCAGCTGAATGACCTGCAGAGCGATATCCTGACGATCGTGTTCAAGATCGCTGATGACAACGGCCTGCTGCTGATTGACACAAAGGATCTGAAGGCGATTCTGAACTATGTGGACGAAAACCGCCATGAGCTGGCTGCCGAGTACGGCAAGATCGCGCCGGCATCCCTCGGGGCGATCACGAGGGCGGTCGTGGCGCTGGAGCTCGACGGCGGCGAGACATTCTTCGGTGAGCCGGCGCTGAATATTCATGACTGGCTGACCAGGGATCCGGAAGGACACGGGATGATCAATATCCTGGCGAGCGACAGCCTGATCAATAACGGACGGCTGTATTCAACCTTCCTGCTCTGGCTGCTCTCCGAGCTGTTCGAGTCTCTGCCGGAG
>CAMODP010000172.1 GCA_946611445.1 uncultured Eubacterium sp. | reverse complement strand
GTACAGAACAGGATCCGCGAGGACAAGCTGCACCAGCTGGATTCCGCGATGCAGGCCGGCGCGGCGGACGGCATGTGCACCATGGACGGCAGCCTGCTGAAGCTGGTAAGAGAAGGACAGATTACAAAGGAAACGGCACTTGTTTCCTGCGTGCATTACGAGAACATGTGCAAAAGACTCGGCATGTAGATGCCGCTGCAGGTGAATGTATGGGAAAAGAAACGGAAGCAGAAGTACTGCGGGTAAAGATGTTCGGAAAGTTTTCCATGCGTTGGAAGGGCGAGTCCCTGATCGGGGAGGTGAAGTCCTCGGAGTCGCAGTTTATCTGCCTGATGGAAATGCTCCTGCACAACAGGGAGCAGGGCGTGACGCGCGACCAGCTGGAGCACACCCTCTTTGAAGACCGGGATATCGACGATGTACACCACGCGCTGCGCACCGTGATCTACAACGCGCGGAAAAAGCTCCGGAGCAGCGGGCTGCCGGAGGCGGATTACATCCGGATTGACAAGGGTGTCTATACCTGGACACAGGAGATCCCGGTGGAGGAGGACGCTACCGAGATGGAGCGCCTGATCCGGGAGGCGGAAGCAGAGGAAGACCCCGTCCGGCAGAAGAATCTCTATCTGGATGCCTGCTATAAGTATTCCGGAGAGTTTCTGGCCAACCAGATCGGCACGGTCTGGATCGCCCGGGAGGCGAGAAAATACCGCGAGCTCTTTTTTGACTGCATGGAGAAGACGGCGGAGATCCTGCGCCGGACATCCGATTACTATCAGATGGAGGAGCTGGGAAAATACGCGGCGCGCCTCCACCCGCTGGAGAACTGGGAGACCCTCACGATGGAGGCCCTGGTTTCCATGGGGCGGTATGAGGACGCTGTGCGGCTGTATGAGGATACGGTCGACCTGTATTTCCAGGAGCAGGGGCTGCGGCCCTCCGACCGGCTGATGGGGATGCTGGACGCGCTCGGGGGTTCCCTGGATCACCAGTACGCCATGCTGGACGACATCCAGCAGGATCTGACGCAGGGCGCCATACAGGGCGGCGGGTATGCTGTTCCCTATCCTGTGTTCCAGGGCATCTACCGCATGGTGGAGCGCCTGATGGAGCGGGGCGGCCAGGCTGTCTATCTGATGCTGTGCACTGTCGTGGACAGCAAGGGCAACCCGATGCGGCAGGGCGCCGCGCTGGATGAGCTGTCGGAGCGGCTGGGCGAGGCGATCCAGTGCTCGGTCCGCCACAGCGACACCATCACGCGCTACGGCAGGGGGCAGTATCTGGTGCTGCTGGTGAACACGACGCTGGAGAACTGTCAGATTGTTCAGAAGAGAATTAATATGCATTTCATCATAGGACGGCAGCGGACAGGCATTGAGTACCATGTCAATTCCGTGATCTGTGAACCGGAAATGCCAGCTCAGAAAGGACCGGAGGACAGAACGCATGGATAAAGGCAGTACGCAGAGATACATAGGGGCTGTGAATGGCGTGGTTCTCTGTGTGGACAGGAGCGACGCCAATGTGGGACTGCTGGAGGGGCGCTTCTGGCACGGCTTCAGCGAAGAACCGGTTCCTGTCTGGCACACCCACCAGATGGTGCGGGAGATGGAGCGGTTTTTTGACGAGATCCGTTTTCCGTTCCCTTCCAACAATATGAGGAGCTTTACGGACGCTACCGCGGCACAGGGCCGCAGTCAGGAAAAGGTGAGAGTTATGGCTGATGAAGTAATGCTGCAGAAGCGCGGCGATCTGGGTACATTTATCATCCGGGTACAGCACCGGCAGAACAGCAGCTGGCAGGGCCGGATCACATGGGTGGAGGAGGACCGCACGGTGAACTTCCGCTCGATCTGGGAGATGATCAAGCTGGTGGAGAGCGCCCTGGACACTGTGGATCCGGAGGACGCGGAGGAAGAGGCCGCGTGGTGAGAGACATACGCAGGAACGTCCTCGCGGCAGAGGCGCGTCTGCGGTATGGCTCTGAATGATTGAGAAGGAGGCAGTACTATGCTGACAATAGAGAACCTGCGCGCATACGGCGCGAATGTGGACGAGGGACTGGCCAGATGCTTCAATAATGAGGAGTTCTACCTGAAGCTCGTGCGCATGCTGAATAATGAGAAGAATTTTGACAAGCTGTCTGAGGCGCTGCACGCGCATGACCTTGACGCTGCATTTGAGGCCGCGCACGCGCTGAAGGGCGTGCTGGGCAATCTGGCCCTGACGCCTGCGTTTGACAAAGCCAGTGAAATCACAGAGCTTCTCCGCGCCCGCACGGAGATGGACTACAGCGCACTGCTGGCGGACCTCACGGAGCAGCAGCGGATCCTGAAGGAGATGTGTGAATGAGTTCTGCAGAAGAGGCTAAGAAAACAGCGCCGGCAGATTCCGGGGCTGCTGCGGATCCGGGAAATGCCGTGAATACAGAGAAGGCTGCGGATCCGGAGAATGCCGTGAATACAGAGAAGGCTGCGGATCCGGAGAATGCCGTGAATGCAGAAAAGGCTGCAGATCCTGAGAATGCAGAGTCTCGGGAGAATCTGGAGAAGAAGGCGAGAAAAGAAGCGCGCGAGGCTGCCCGGAAGGAGGCTGCCAGAAAGCGGGCCGCGGTGCAGGGCGTCATGCTGTTTCTGATCGCGGCGGCTGCCATTGCCATGTTCGCGATATCCTTTCACCTGCCCGTCCTCCAGATCTACGGCACGGCTATGGAGCCTGCCCTTGATCCCGGCGACATGGTACTCTGCGCAGAGACCAGGAAATACGAGCGCGGCGACCTGGTCGCCTTCAAGGTGGACAACAAGCTCATCGTCCGCCGGGTTGTCGGTCTTGGCGGAGAGGAGATCGACATCGACGAAAACGGTGTCGTGTCCGTCAACGGGACGCCGATCGATGAACCCTACGCGCAGGCGAAGGATCAGGGCAAATCGAATATCAAGTACCCGTATACCGTTCCGCCGGGACATCTGTTTGTGCTGAGCGACAAGCGGGACAATGTCGTCGATTCCCGGAACACTGCAGTGGGATGCATCGATCCGTCCGTTGCCGAGGGCAGACTGATCTTCCGCATGTGGCCTGCCCCAAGGATAGGATTGCTGTGAGCCTGGGTAACGCTTGCAAAAGTAAAACATTTGCGTTACAATTGATACAGAAAGGGGATGACGGTAATGGCAGTAAAAGCAGCAAATTTTAATATGCGTATGGAAGAACAGAAAAAAGCTGATGCAGAAGCACTGTATCGTACATTGGGACTGACACTTCCGCAGGCAATTAATATGTTTATCTCCCAGTCTCTGTTGGTCGGAGGAATTCCTTTCGACGTCCGTATTCCCCGTTTTAATCAGGAAACAGAAGAAACAATGCAGGAAGCCAGAGACATTGCATCTGGCAAAGTGGAATCAAAAGCATATCATTCTGCGGGTGAATTATTCGAGGAGCTGGATGCAGAATGATGGTATTAAAGACAACAGGCAAATTCAGGAAAGACTATAAGCGCTGTAAAAAACGAGGTCTTGACATGAATCTGCTGAAGATTGTTATTGATACACTGCTGTCAGATAATCCATTAGATGAGAAATACCGCGACCATCCGCTGGTGGGCCAGTACGCCGGGTTTAGGGAATGCCATATCCTGCCGGACTGGCTTCTGATTTATTATACGGACAAAGATACATTGATTCTGACAGCGTCGCGTACAGGAACACACAGCGATCTGTTTGATCTATAACTGACAGTATTGAAGTATTAAGGAAGAATCCGGCACAGGAGAAAAATATGAATAGTAACATGACAGACCACATGGTTCAGGATTATGGAAAGGACAACCTGCATCAGCAGCCGCTGTCCTTTTTCATGGAAAAGTACGCGGAGGCTGATCCCGCGGAGATTGCCGGGCGTCTCAGCCTGCAGACAGAGGAGGAGGGGCGTGTTTTTCTGGTGCGCTACCTGGGGCATATGTACCGGGTGAGCCATCCGGAACTGGACATAACACCGGCGGAAGAGGGCATGACGGATTTGCTGTCGGGCAATGACAGCGCCCGGATCCTGCTGCTCCGCTATCTGCTCCTGGCGCATCCGACCGCACCGGACGGGATCTATGTATCCTTCCGGGATATGCCGGGCGGAGACCTCTACTTCCAGCCCTTCCAGGGGCGCTGCATCTTCCGGCTGCTCGGGAAATACGGCCGGCGGATCGATGTGTTCCGCCGCGTTCTGTCTTCCATGGGCGCGGAGAAAATCAATTATGCAGATGCCTGCTATGATGTGGAG
>CAMODP010000171.1 GCA_946611445.1 uncultured Eubacterium sp. | reverse complement strand
TGTCCCGAAAGGGGCAAAGGTAGAAATCGAGGCGGTAGCCGTCATTGCAGACTAAGGAGACAGAAGGAGACAGGGGTCAGACCCCTGTCTCCTTCTGCGGATGCAGAGGCTTTGCAGGGGAAGACTCGCCGGCAGAGCTGACGCGCGGACAGGAGGAGACAGGGGTCTGACCCCTGTCTCCTTCGATCATAGATGCGGGGAGGAATTGTACCTTGAAGACATTGATACGCAACGGAATATTAGTCACGGAACAGACGATGCAGAAGGGTGATCTTCTGATCGAAGATGAAAAAATACTGCAGGCCGGTGATACGATCCATGATCCGGAGGCAGAGGTGATCGACGCGCAGGGAAAATATATCCTTCCCGGTGCCGTGGACATCCACACGCACATGGATCTGGATGTCGGCATCGCCCGTGTGATCGATGATTTTCATACCGGGACCGTGGCGGCCGCCTGCGGCGGCACCACTACGATTGTGGACCACATGGCATTCGGCCCGGCCGGGTGCAGTCTCTGGCATCAGGTGAAGGAATATCACCGGCTGGCTGACGGAAAAGCGGTGGTTGATTATGGTTTCCACGGGGTGATCCAGCATGTGGATGACAGAATTCTGGAAGAAATGGAGGAGATAGCCGAGCAGGAAGGCATCACCAGCTTTAAGGTATATCTGACGTACGACTATAAGATAGAAGATCCGGACTTGCTGCGGATTCTGGAACGGGCAGGGGAGCTTGGCGTCATGATCGCCGCGCACTGCGAAAATGACAGTATCGTACAGCGTCTTCGCAGGTCCTTTGTCAGTGAGAATAAAACACAGGCGCGCTGGCATCCCGCAAGCCGCCCGGCGGCCGCGGAAGCGGAGGCGGTCAGCCGTCTTCTGTATCTGGCGCAGGCGGCGGGAGAGGCCCCTGTGTATATCGTACACCTTTCAAGCAGGCAGGGCCTGGAGGAACTGCGGCTGGCGAAAAGCAGGGGGCAGAAGCACGTCGGCGCGGAGACCTGCCCGCAGTATCTGCTGCTGGACGAGAGCCTGTATCTTGATCCGCAGGAGGGACTCAAGGCCATTATGGCGCCGCCGCTTCGGAAGGAAGCGGACAGGCAGGCCCTCTGGGAAGCGCTGGCCGCAGGCGATATTGACACCATTGCCACTGACCACTGCCCATTCACCTTTGCCCGGCAGAAGCAGCAGGGCGCAGCGGATTTTACAAAATGCCCCAGCGGCGCGCCCGGCGTAGAGGAACGGCTGTCACTCATCTATTCCGAAGGCGTCGCAAAAGAGCGCCTGACCATGCCGCAGCTTGTCCGGCTGCTGTGTTCCGAACCGGCGCGGATCGCCGGCCTGTACCCGCAGAAAGGCAGTCTGGCCTGCGGCACAGATGCCGACCTGGTGATCTTCGATCCGGAGAAGGAGTGGACGCTCACACAGGAAAAAATGCACGGCGCAGGAGACTATACCTGTTATGAAGGAATGAAAATAAGAGGTGCGGTGGAACGTGTACTGCTCCGCGGAAAGACGATCGTGAAAGACGGACAGTTCCGGGGACGCGAAGGAGACGGACGATACCTGAAACGCGGGAAATCGTCTTTGGGCATGCCGGGACGCCCGTTACCATCCCGGACAGGAAACAATTATTGCTCCTCCTGCGGCTGAAGAGAAGACGAAAATCCGGCAGAAGGGAGACAGGGGTCTGACCCCTGTCTCCGCCTGATCCGCAGCTGTGGGAGAACCGGATCTGAAACTGAATTACCGCAACAGTCCTGAGGAGCTGCCGCTGCAGGCAGCTCCTTTTGCAGTTTGCGGGACTGGAATTCTCATACGCTCCTTGCTATACTTACCATGTAATCATACATCTTATTGTATGCAGGCATTTTTTCCCGGCTTCAGATGCCGGGACACAGAAGAGGTGCCATGGACAAACGAGTGAAAAACGGCCTGATCAGGCAGATTTATATTCTGATACTCGTGTGCGTGTGCCTGAGCGGGGCCGTCACCTATTTTTCGCAGAAACAGCTGTCTGAGGAAGACCGCCGGGAGGGCGGCCGGACGCGGGATTGCCGCAGGTGCAGAGAGGAGGCGGATCATGGCAGGCAGCAGGACACAGCTGGAAGAACTGGTCGCGGAAGATATAGAGAAGACAGACGGCATCATGGTTCCGGTCAGGGCCCTGATGATGGAGCGGCTGTTTGTAAAAAAGGTTTCCCCCGGGAAGCTGCACCCGAATCCGGACGATGAATTCTGTTCTCCCCGGGTCGGACCGAACTACCGGATTATCACAGACTATGAACGGCAGTTCCGGTATGACGGAGAGATGCGTGTACGGACTTCGGACGACCGGCTCCAGGTACAGAAGGTGCACCCGGACGGCTACATGATCCTGAACGGACACCACAGATGGGCGGCTGCCATGCGCGTCGGCTTCAAAAAAATCCCGGTGTCGATCATTAACCTGACGCAGGAGACAGACATAGAGGCCATGCTGCGGAATTCGCAGCACGACAGAAGGGTCACACTGGATCTTGACGAGGTGATTTTCTGCGCGGAAGGAGAGCCGCAGGAGAAGCCCAGACACTTTTTCTTCAATCCCCTGCGGCACGAGCGGGTCCGGCTGGGAATTCCGGCCCTGCTCCATTTTCTGGCCAAAGAGGGATATGATATCTGGATCTACACGGCCGGCTATCTGTCTTTTGACGATCTGGGAAACTACCTGAAGAAATATGCCGTGCGGGTAGACGGCATTGTCACCGGCACGGCGCTGAAGACAAAAACGGCCGCAGGGAACCGGCAGAAGATAGAGCAGATGATCGATGCCAGATACCGGGAGACGGTGCATATCGACAGCAGGATGGTGCTGCGGACGCTTCACGAGACAAAGGAATTTGAAGAGTATGCGCTGGGTGAAGACACCGCCGGCTGGTCCGGAGACGTCATCAATATCGTTAAAGGGTTTAAAAAGGACTGAACGAAAATGAATGCCGGCAGTGAAAAAATGAGAGTATCCTTTGACCTGGATGAGGTACTGTTCGTGTCGCCGGAGACCCACAAGACAGAGCCGCCTCTGCGCTTTCCCCTGAACAGGATATACAGAGAGCGGCTGCGTCTGGGCACGCCGGCACTCGTACATTCCCTGCAGGAACTGGGGTACGAGGTATGGGTATATACATCCTCCTTCCGGTCAGAGAAATATATCCGGAAACTGTTCCGCTGCTACGGGATCCGTTTTGACGGGATCGTAAACGGGACAAGGCATCTGGAGGAGGTGCAGAAGGGCCATTCGCAGACGCTTCCTCAGAAGCTGCCGAACCGCTACCGGATCTCCCTGCACATCGATGATGAGGCGATCGTGTGCACCATGGGAAGACAGTACGGCTACAATGTGTACCAGCTGGATGCCCAGGATGACGACTGGAAAGAAAAAATCATAGCCCGGGCTGAAGATATCAGGAACAGGGAAGCGGCAGCCAGGAAAAGCCGGGAGGAAGTGTCCGGAGAGGACGCGTGACACAGTGACAGGAGAGGATGCATTTGCGTAAAAAACTGATCATCATTGCCGGCCTGCTGCTTCTGGCCGCTGCCGCCGCGGCATGGGCCTTCACACAGCGGGACAGCGGCTGGACGGTCACACAGTATGCCAGCGTTTCCGGCGGGCAGGGCATGTTCTACACGATCACGGGGCCCGGGGGATACCTGGCCGTCGTGGACGGAGGCTTTGACGTAGACAGCGAACAGGTTCTCCGGCAGATCCGGAAGCACCGCAATCATGTGGATGCCTGGATCATCACCCACACCCACCCCGATCACGCGGGGGCGTTCAATGAAATTATGTCGGATGCGGGCAGCAGGCCCGCGGTGGATCATATCTATACGGTAAAAGCCAATACGGAACGATACCGGGAGACGGCGCGGGACTATGACGGTTTTGAGACACATGAGGCGTTCACGGCCATCGCGGCAGAGCTTCCGCAGGTGGAATATCTGGCGGAAAACGACGAGCTGGACCTGGGCGGTCTGCACATGAAGGTGCTGAGCGCCTGGGATGAGCATGTGGATGCCCAGGACTCGCACCTGTGCAATAACGGCTCCATGATGTTCCGCCTGGACGCGCCGGAGCGCTCGATGCTTTTCTGCGCGGACGTACAGAAGGAGATGGAGCCGTATATCCTGGAGGCGCACCGGGAAGAGCTGCAGGCGGATTACGTGCAGTGCGGCCATCACGGAAACTGGGGCCTGACGACAGATTTCTATGACCTGGTCCGTCCTTCGGAGGCCTT
>CAMODP010000170.1 GCA_946611445.1 uncultured Eubacterium sp. | reverse complement strand
TCCCATAGCTGCGCAGCCGCAGTTTTTCCTTGTACACAGGCTTGTCCAGCGACCTTCTGACCAACAGGTCCTCCGGTGTGTCATAGTAGATGTTGAGGATAGTCGTCTCCCCATAGCGGTCCACAGCCGCGATCCCTTCCAGACGCCGGCGGAGCGCGTCATACTGCTCCGCCGTCATCATGTATTTTTTTTCGATTCTCTGGAATACTTCACGAAATGCCATAAAAAAAGCCCTCAACCTTTCTGTTGATGGGCTCAAGTATACCTGTGAAACTTTAAACAAAACTAAAAGCAGCCATAAGAATTCAGAGCAGGGCCGCAGTATCAGAACTTCTGTATGTACCAGCCGATGAATATGAGATCCGCGAGGCCGAGCGCCAGTGCGGCGCCGCTCACCCAGGGTGCTTTCGCGTAAGCCATCAGCAGCTCGCCGAAGACCATCACCACGCAGAAAATACCAAACCCGAACTCGTATTTTTTCTGCTCCTCCGGCGTTCTCTTCCGTTCCAGCTTCCTGACACTGAAAGCATCAAGGATACCCTTTCCCTTTCCCATGAAAAAGATGACGGCCAGCACTGCGCAGACCGCCGCGAGAAACAAATCAAATCCCGTTCCGAACATCGCCTCTCTCCTCTCCGACCCGCCGCATCAGCAGCGCGTCTTCTGCCGGGCAGGTATAGTATCGTTTTCTGACGCCGACCTTCTCAAAACCGGCCTTCTCATACATCCGTATGGCGGGAAGGTTGCTCTCCCGCACTTCGAGAAAGACTCTCTCCGTCCCTTTGGCTTCCGCCCCGCTCAGCAGGGCGTCCAGCAGACGCGTCCCGCATCCCGTACCGCGCAAGTCCTCCCGGACGGCAATGCTTAACAGATCCCCCTCATCAGCGGCCTGCCGGATGCAGCCATAGCCGAGGACCGCTTCGTCAGTCGCGCCGCCGCCCCCGCATATTACCAGAAACACTGCATCCTCCAGGCCGATCAGCGCTTCATAGTCGGACCGTTTCCAGGGAACCGAAAAGGATGCCTCCTCGATCCGGCAGATCTCGTCGAGATCCCCGGGGCGGGCGGGCCGGATCATGCCGGTCAACTTTTCTTCTCCCGGCCGTCGATGATCTCCCGGGCAGCGATAAAGCTTTCCGTGGACAGATGCTCCCGGAAGTTCTGCCATTCTTTGACCGCCAGCGGATACTTCTTCATGTAGATGACGTAGTAGCAGAAATACAGGAAATCCGTGACCTGCGCCAAAAGGGCTGCATCCGCCGCATAGGCTGCCAGTTCCTCCTGTACCTCTTCCGGCCGGCAGAGATGATTTTTCAGGAAAGCGTCCGCCTCATCGATCTGGCCGTTCTGTGTGAGCAGCCAGGCGTAACTGGCTTCCATGTACCAGAGATTGCCCTTTGCTGCAGTCCGCAGCTGCGCCGGCGCACTGTCAGCCGCCTCGGCCAGTCTTCCGAGAATCCGGATGGCTTTTTCTTTCTGTCCTGCCTTTGTGTGCAGCTGAAAGCTCTGGAAGGACATGTACAGAAGCTGGGAAAAAAGATCCTGCAGGAGGTCCTTTTCCTGTCCGCTGTACAGGACATAGTCCGGCATCAGGGACTGCAGCGGCGGCAGAAAAGCGTCAATCGCCGCGTCCAGCTTCACCAGTTCGCTATCCGGATACTGAAATCCTTCCACAGGCAGATGACACTCGAATTCTGCCTGCTGTTCATAGCAGGACGCAAATGCCTGCGCGTTCCGGATCTCACTGCCGGCGACAGACATCTCACAGGCCGTACGTATCATCCTGCGGCTCTTTCTGTCTTCTCCCAGCTGGTGCTCCAGCACGGCCATACGGAGCACATTCTTTTTCCGGGCCAGCTTCTGGTCCCAGGCAGTCTGCTCCGCAGCCAGCGCATAAGAATCCTCCAGCTTTTCGCATATCCCCAGTTCGGATTCCCGCAGAAGATCCGTAAAATATACCTCCTGCAGGCACAGCAGCAGCTCCTGCTGCGCGCGGAGCAGACGTACAATGTTCTCATGCTCCTCCTCCGGATCTTCCAGAAACTGCGGCAGATATTCGTCAATCCTGTCAAGAGCAGCGTGCCAGCGGCTCTTTTCCACGTAGAGCTCTGCCCAGTCCTGCTGTGTCAGCGCCTGCAGGTTCCACTTTTCCCAGAGCGGCTGTGTCTCTTCCAGAAAGCGCAGGGCCTCCGCGCGGGTCTCTTCCCGTATGTTCATTTGTCTGGTCTCCTTTATATCCTGCAGGGCAGATCATTCCTTTATCCGATACAGTCTGCAGGCATTTTCGAAGGTCACAGCCTCCACTTCCCCTGGTGTGACCCCTTTGATATCCGCGATGGCCTCCACGACCAGCGGCAGGTACAGAGAACAGTTTCTCTTTCCCCTGTGCGGGACCGGCGCCAGGTAAGGGCAGTCCGTCTCAAGGACAAGGCTCTCCAACGGCGCATAGGCCACGCTCTCTTTCAGCTTTCTGGCGTTCTTGAATGTCACGACGCCGCCGATGCCGAGGAAAAGGCCCATATTCAGGTACTCCCGGGCCATCTCAACGGAATACGGCCAGCAGTGCATCACCCCGCCGATTTCTCCGAGATTCTCTTCTTTAGCGATGCACAGCGTATCCTCTGCGGCGTCGCGGGTGTGTATGATTACCGGCAGGTTTTCCTCCCGGGCCAGGCGAAGCTGGCTGCGGAACCAGGTCTGCTGCAGGTTCCTTTTCTCCGGATCCTTCTCCCAGTAGTAATCCAGACCGATCTCGCCTACTGCCGCTGTTTTTGGCAGACGGCAGCAGGCGCGGACACGGTTCTGCAATTCTGTCTCCGGACACTGGGACAGGGCATCCGTCAGCTCCTCCGGGTGCAGTCCGTAGGCCCCCCGGATCCAGTCATACTCCTCCGTGAGCCGCCGGGTCTTCTCCAGGCTCTCAAGCGTGGAGGAGACATTCACAATTCGGGTGATGCCGTGCTCCGGCAGTGAGGCGAGAAGCGCCTCCCGGTCGTCGTCAAACTGCCTGTCCTCGTAATGCGCGTGTGTGTCAAATATCATGGGTATCTCCCGGAAAGTGATGTTTTCGGCGTTTCATGACAGGATGCGGCTCATCGCCGGCAGTCCTGCCGCCTCAGCGCTCCACCGCCCGGCTGAACTCCAGCTGGTCCACAAATACATCCTGGAACTGGGGCTCTGTTGCGAGCTCGATGAATTCTGCTTTCGCAGCCATGCGGCAGGCATAATCGAACTGCCCGCGGTTCATGCAGGCGAGCTTGGAGCCTTCGCCGGCGGCATTTCCGATGGGCTTGATGCGGTCGATCAGCGCATAGGGAATAAGGCCGATCTCACAGGCGTTTTTCTCGTCCATATAGTTTCCGAAGGCACCGGCCAGGAAGACCTGGTCGATCTGGGAGGACTCAATGCCCAGTTTTTCCGCCATGATCTCGATGCCGGCAGCTATCGCGCCCTTGGCCAGCTGTACCTCGCGGACATCTTTCTGGCTCAGATAGATATCTGTTCCGTTGGCGGCATCTTCTGCTTTTACCAGGATGTATACCGGCTGACCGTCCTTTTCCTGCAGGCGCCAGCTCTCGGCAACGGCGACCGGATCCTCCAGTTCGTCCGCGTCCATGAAACCGCCGTAGGTGTCAACGATGCCGTGCCGGATCATGAAGGCAAGGATGTCAATCAGGCCGGAACCGCAGATGCCGACAGCTTTCGCGTCGTCTACAATACCCAGCTTAATGTGCCCGTCCGCGACCTCCAGGTGGCTGATCGCGCCCTTGGAGCCGCGCATGCCGCACTCGATTTTTGCGCCTTCGAAGGCGGGTCCGGCAGCAGTGGATGTAGTCACCATCTTATTCTTGTTGCCCATGACCAGCTCGCCGTTTGTGCCGATATCGATCATCAGCGTCATCGGCTCCAGTTCGTCAAACGCGACAGCCAGCATACAGCCGACCGTATCTGCTCCCACGAAACCGGCGATGTTCGGCAGGATGATGACATCCCCTTCCGGCGCAATGTCGATGCCGACCTCGTCCGGGCGGCGGATCATGCCGTCTTTTACGGCCGGCACGTATGGTGCCAGAACCAGAGACTGCGGCGAGATCCCCAGGAACAGGTGGTGCATGCAGGTATTGCCGACAATAGAGACCTGCAGAACATCGTCTCGTGTGATGCCGGCGTCCTTGCAGAGCTGTCCGATCATCTGGTTGAGGGCCTTGACAATGACCTCCCGCATCTTCTCGCCGCCGTTTTCCAGAACATAATTTGAGCGTGAGATAACATCCGCGCCGAACTGGTGCTGCGGGTTCATCGTA
>CAMODP010000169.1 GCA_946611445.1 uncultured Eubacterium sp. | reverse complement strand
AAAAAGGGAGGAGTAAACATGAAGAATAAGGGGATTCTTTGCGCCGTTCTCCTGGGCGCAGCGATGATGACTTGCGGAACGGCCTGGGCAGAGGAGCAGGAGACTCAGCCGGCTGCCGTGCAGACCTATGTGTATCAGACGAAGGACGGCGTGCTCTCTGTTGAGGCGCCGGATGAGCAGTGGCGCGTGACAGAGGATCCGGCCAAATGGTTTGTGATGAGTGACGGAGAAAGCACGATCACGATCGAGCATCTGGCAAACGGGGAAACGCTTCCGGCTTCTGCCGCGGCGGCAGGTGAAAAGGCAGCGTACTGCCAGGCCTTCGTTTCCACGAAGAATGAAGTATTTGTCATCGAGGGTTCTTCCGCGAAGCAGGAAAATCTGGAAGAGATCCTGAAGATCATGGGCACAGTCAAGATCCTGAAGTATGATACGAAGACTGCGGTCAGCCAGCCTGCTGCCAGCCAGACTGCGGCGCCGGCAAGCCAGAATACCGCTTCTTCGGACAGCACTTCCATCAGCGCCATCAATGCAACGTATTACTGCACCACGGACGGCCTGAACGTGCGCAGCGGCAGCTCCAAGGACGCCGAAGCGGTCGGATCCCTTGGGTACGGCGAGTCTGTCACGGTGATCGGCGCTGTTCTGCAGGACGGGCAGGACACCGGCTGGTACCAGATCAGCTACAATGGCACCACGGCTTACGCAAGCTCTGCGTATCTGTCCGAGACGAAGCCTGCGGAAGAGACGTCCTCGCAGGATACGTCTTCGCAGGGTACGTCCGGCGGCTCTGACGAATACTTCCTTGTCTATGGCTGGGACGGCATTTCCACCGCGATCCATTGGGTCGAAGGAGCCATGTACGAGGATATGGAAGGCAGGAGCTATGCTGATTCGGGCGACGGCGTGTTCTACTGCATCGAGACGGACTCCTATTTCGGAAACGATCCGTCTGTCTGGACCACCGGTGCGCTGGCCGGACAGGGCATGGATTACAGCAATGTGAATATTGAGGGCTGATCAGAGTAACGGTTAACAGAGAGGATGGGCAGTTTTTTTCTGCCCATCTTTTTTTAAAAGAATAATTGTTTTTTGTATTTTTCTTTCGAAAAATCTGTACCCTATGAGCAGGAGGTCATTGTATGTTTCGGAAGCCAGCTGCAGGCATCAGGAGAAAAGCGGTCATTTTTTCTTTGCTGATCATTTTTTTCCTTCTGCTGCCTTCGCATCCCGCACAGGCCGCCAGGCCGGCGAAGATCATAAACTGCCGTCTTTCTTCCGCCTCCAGGGTGTCGGTGAGCGTGCAGGTCCCCGTCCTCTCTAAAGTGCACGGAAAGTACTGTTATCTTTTTACCCTTCCGATGAGCCGCAGTAAGCTGAAGGCATCTGACCGGCCTGTCCAGAAAAGGGCCAAGGCGGGTTTGATGACATTTTCCGTACCTCTTTACGGCGCGGAGGCCAAAAGCGGCCTGTATAAAAAGTACGCGGTCGCGCAGAAGAACAAGAACGGAACCTACAGCCTGATCACTCCCTGCCGGTATGTGACGGGGCTTAAAAAGGCGGCGAAATATACTTACAAGTTCCCCACGGTCTCCTCGAAGAAGGGACTGCAGGTCGCCGCATCCATGGTGGAAGACGCGGTCGAGCTGAACGTGAAGCATTCGGTCGTCAACATTGACTTCGCCGCCATGATCGCCCCGGCTTCCGCGAGGAATTCTGCCGTCTCCTTCTCGTACAACTATCACGGGAAGACATACTGGTTCCTGAAGAATGTGATTCAGTACTACGACAGGCAGCTGAAGCCTCTGCGGGAGACCGGCTGCGTCAATGCGGCCATCCTTCTGCTCAGCTGGCGGGATGATCTGACTTATCTGATTCACCCTTCGGGACGCCAGAGAGGGCACAGCTTCTACGCGTGGAATACCGTTTCGGCCTCTGCCAGGGAACAGCTCCAGGCAAGCCTTTCCTTCCTCGCGCAGCGCTACAGCGCGAAGAACGGGAAGAACGGCCGCATCGTGAACTGGATCGTCGGCAACGAGGTAAACAATTACCGGGTCTACAATTACGCCGGGGAAAAGACCCTGAAGCAGTACGCACAGATCTACGCCCGCTCCTTCCGGCTGACATACCAGACTGTTACCAGTATTTATTCCAACGCGAGGGTCTATATTTCGCTGGATCATCTGTGGAATACGAATACGGTGCCGGGCACCTTCCCCTCCCGCAGCATGCTGGACGCCTTCGTGCAGTCGGTGGAAGCGGGCGGGAGCATCGGCTGGAACCTGGCCTATCATCCCTACAGCAGCCCGCTGACGGAGCCGAAGTTCTGGGAGAATGCGAACCGCCAGCTGACACAGGCGCTGTCCTCCCCGGTCATCAACATGGGGAATCTGTCTGTTCTCACCGGATATATCCGGAACAAATACGGAACGGGCCACCGGATCATCCTGTCTGAGCAGGGCTATACCTCCCTGCAGCAGAAGAGGGATGTGCAGCGGGCGCAGGCGGCTGCGATCGCCTACAGCTACATGATCACGGAAAATGATGATATGGTGGATTCTTTTATCATGAACCGCCATGTCGACCATCAGGTAGAGATCGCGCAGGGGCTGAACCTGGGCCTGTGGACCGACGCGAAGGGGGCCGTGGAATCGGCCGATACGAAAAAGTACGCCTGGGATGTCTTCAAGTACATGGACAGCAGCCGGACCGAGGAGGTGACCTCATTCGCTCTGGGGGAGATCGGCGCGGACAGTTGGGAAGATCTCTTCGGCGAGTATGATGCGGACCGGTATAAGACGTACTCGGCCGCCAAAGCAAAGCTTGGCATCGTTAAGACTTATGCCGCGAAGGCCGGAATCGCGGGGGGATGGAAAGCGTATGGGGCATCCGCGGGGAGAAAACAGATCAGCGGCGGTTATAGGGCGCTGCACGACCCTTCCCGGAACCGGAACGCCCTGTGGGGCTTTACGCAGACTTTCAAAAATAAGATCAGCTTCACGAAGTACACAAAATTCTATTCAACGGTAAAGGTCTCCGGTTCCTCCGGGAGCAAGGTCTTCTTAAAGCTCCGCTTCTTCTGCGGGAAGCATGTCCTGGAGGCGTCAGGAAAGATCAAGGCCGGTGAGGAGGTGCGCATCTGCGTGAATCTGAAGAATTGGAAATACGCAGGCAAAGTCTCGAAGATACAGGTGCTGGCGGCACCCGTCGGCAAAGCAGGCTGGAAAGGAGGGGCCGCTCTTTCCATGACAAAAACTGTGCGGGGGTGACGCCCGGAAACGCCGCCGCCTGTACAGGCGCAGGTCCGGCAGTGCGTTGGGGCCGCAGGCAGTCATGCCTGCGGCCTTTGTCTGCCTATCCGATGTTGCATAATCCCGGCAGTTAGGGTATAGTTGGTTTCGTGTGCCGCATTTTAGCCGCGTTTTTGCCCGTACCGGGATAAGCTGGCCGGCCGTAAAGGATAAGTGTGTAACCAACAAGCATAGTACAGGGGTAAAAAGAGATGGAAAAAAACCGTGCCCAGTGGGGCAGCAAGATCGGATTCATTCTGGCGGCAGCAGGTTCTGCCGTGGGACTAGGCAACATATGGAAGTTCCCCGGCAGGGCGTATGAGGGCGGCGGAGGCGGCTTTCTGCTGATCTATCTGCTGATCGTGGTGTTCCTCGGCGCGCCGATGATGCTGACGGAGCTTTCCCTGGGACGGGCGAGCCAGACCAATATCGTCGGCACCTTCAGCAAGCTGGGGCATAAGCGCTTTTCCTGGGTGGGATGGGTCGGCGTGGTCGGCGCCTTTATCATCACCTGCTACTACAGTCATGTCGGCGGCTGGGTGCTGCGCTATGTGGTCGGTTACGCCACGGAGGCGCCGGAGATCTACGCGGATTCCCAGGGCTATTTCTATAACATGCTGGGTTACGGCGCGGACGGGAGCACCTTCTTCCCGTGGGCGGCCATCCTGTTTGCGGCCCTGTTCATGCTGCTGAACGCGGTGATCATTGTCCGCGGCGTGGAAGGCGGAATCGAAAAGTTCAATAAATTCGGCATGCCCGCGCTGTTTCTGCTGCTGTTTGTCCTTCTGGGCCGCGCCGTGACGCTGGACGGCTCCGCGGAGGGCCTCCGCTACATGCTTTCTCTGGATCTCAGTAAAGTGACGGTCAATACGTTTCTTTCCGCGCTGGGGCAGGCCTTTTATTCCCTGTCCATCGGCATGGCCATCATGATCACCTACGGCTCGTACCTGCCGAAGACGGAGCACATTGCCCGGAACACGGCGCTGGTCTGCGCGATGGATACGCTGGTCGCGTTTCTGGCTGGTTTTATCATCGTGCCTGCCGTATTCGCCACTCTCGGCAGCGGGCAGGTCGGCAAGGGCGGCGGCTTCGCCTTTGTCTCCCTGGC
>CAMODP010000168.1 GCA_946611445.1 uncultured Eubacterium sp. | reverse complement strand
GGGCTGGGGGCGTCCTCTCTGCTGGGCAGCCGCCGTATGAAAAATACAGACGATCTGGCAGCATATCTGGAGAATCCGGCGGGCAGCAGGTTCGTCGAAGAAGAACTGACAGAAGACGACAGGATGGCAGAATTCATGATCCTGGGCCTGCGCATGACGCGCGGCGTAAGCGAGGAAGAATTCCGCAGCCGGTTCGGCAGGCAGACAGACGAGAGATACGGCGCAGTCATACAGAAACACTTGCGCAGCGGCCTGCTGGAACGCGCCGGTGACCGGATCCGGCTGAGCCGCAGAGGAATTTCTCTGGCGAATGTGGTGATGGCGGATTTTCTGCCGGAGTGATATTCATAACATAAAGAATAGAAGAGGAAACTATGCCCATACACAAGCAGAATCAGGACCTTCGCCGCTTTATCCGCATCCGCGGCGCGGCGGAAAACAACCTGAAAAATATAGACCTGGACATCCCGCGGGACCAGCTTGTCGTGCTGACAGGCCTGTCCGGCTCGGGCAAGAGCTCTCTCGCATTTGATACCATCTATGCCGAAGGACAGCGCCGCTATATGGAGAGTCTGTCTTCTTATGCGCGGCAGTTCCTGGGCCAGATGGAAAAACCGAATGTTGAGAGCATAGAGGGACTGCCGCCGGCCATCTCTATAGACCAGAAGTCCACGAACCGCAACCCGCGCTCTACTGTCGGCACCGTGACGGAGATCTACGACTACTTCCGCCTTCTGTACGCGCGGATCGGCATTCCGCACTGTCCGAACTGCGGCCGGGAGATCAGCCGGCAGACAGTTGACCAGATGGTAGACAAGATTATGGCGCTGCCGGAACGGACCCGGATCCAGCTGCTGGCGCCTGTTGTGCGGGGCCGCAAGGGACGGCATGAGAAGGTTCTGGAGCAGGCCAGAAAATCCGGCTATGTACGTGTCATGGTGGATGGCAGCCAGTATGAGCTCTCAGAAGAAATCCGGCTCGACAAGAACATAAAACACAATATCGAAATCATAGTCGACCGCCTGGTGGTAAAGCCCGGCATAGAGAAACGGCTGACGGACTCCATTGAGACAGTGCTTGGCCTTGCAGAGGGGCTTCTGCTGGTCGACACGATGGACGGAAACACGCTCAGCTTCAGCCAGAGCTTCTCCTGCCCTGACTGCGGCATCAGCATGGAAGAGATTGAACCGAGGAGCTTTTCCTTCAACAATCCGTTCGGTGCCTGCCCGGTCTGCGCAGGCCTTGGTTACAAGATGGAGTTTGCCGAGGAACTGATGATTCCGGATCCCTCTCTGTCTATCGATGACGGCGCGATTGCCGTTCTGGGCTGGCAGTCCTGCACGCAGAAGGGCAGCTTCACCCGCTGTATGCTGGAGGCCCTGGCCGGGGAATACGGTTTTTCACTGGATACGCCCTTTGAGAAGTACCCGAAGGAGATTCACGACGTGCTGATCAGCGGGACAGACGGCCGCTCGGTCAAGGTGCACTATAAGGGACAGCGCGGAGAGGGCGTGTATGACGTTGCCTTCGAGGGCCTGATCCGGAACGTGGAGCGCCGGTACCGCGAGACCTATTCCGAATCCTCAAAGCAGGAATACGAGAAATATATGCGCATCACGCCCTGCCCGGCCTGCGGCGGACAGAGGCTGAAGCCGACATCCCTGGCAGTGACTGTCGGCGGAAAAAACATTTACGAGATCACAAGTTATTCTGTAGAAGAACTTACAGGTTTTCTCGGGAGCCTGGAGCTGACCGAACAGCAGAAGCTGATCGGCCATCAGATCCTGAAGGAGATCCGCTCCCGCGTGCAGTTTCTGATGGATGTCGGGCTGGATTACCTGACGCTGTCACGCGCGACGGGATCGCTTTCGGGCGGTGAGGCGCAGCGCATCCGGCTTGCCACCCAGATCGGGTCAGGCCTGGTCGGCGTTGCCTATATTCTGGATGAGCCCAGTATCGGCCTCCATCAGAGAGACAATGACAAGCTTCTGGGGACACTGAAGCACCTGCGAGACCTGGGCAACTCTGTCATTGTTGTAGAACACGATGAGGACACGATGCGCGCGGCTGATGTCGTGGTAGACATCGGTCCGGGCGCGGGAGAACACGGCGGCGAACTGGTGGCGATCGGCACCGTAGATGACATCATCGCAGAGAAACGGTCCCTGACCGGTGACTATCTGAGCGGGCGCAAGGTGATCCCCGTACCGGATACCAGGAGGCAGCCTGCAGGGTGGCTGAAGGTGCGCGGCGCGCAGGAACACAACCTGAAGAACATCGACGCGGAGTTTCCGCTGGGCGTTATGACCTGTGTGACCGGCGTCTCCGGTTCCGGGAAAAGCTCCCTTGTCAACGAGATCCTGTACAAGCGACTGCAGAAGGACCTGAACCGGGCTCTGGTCATACCGGGCAGACACCGGGAGATCATCGGAGAAGAGCAGCTCGACAAGGTCATCGCCATCGACCAGTCCCCGATCGGCCGGACGCCGCGGTCCAATCCGGCCACCTATACGGGTGTCTTTGACATGATCCGCGACCTGTTCGCGGCGACCTCCGACGCAAAAGCCCGCGGCTATAAAAAAGGCCGCTTCAGCTTTAATGTGAAGGGCGGGCGGTGTGAAGCCTGTTCCGGCGACGGCATCATCCGGATCGAGATGCATTTTCTCCCGGACGTCTATGTGCCGTGCGAGGTCTGCGGCGGCAAGCGCTACAACAGAGAGACTCTGGAGGTCCGCTACAAGGGAAAAAATATCTATGACGTCCTGAACATGACCGTCGAAGAGGCACTGCCTTTCTTCGAGCATGTTCCGTCAATCCGCAGAAAGATCCAGACGCTGTATGATGTCGGCCTGTCCTACATCCGGCTCGGCCAGCCGTCCACGGAGCTTTCCGGCGGAGAAGCCCAGCGCGTGAAGCTGGCGACAGAACTGTCCAGAAAGAGCACGGGACGCACCGTCTATATTCTGGATGAACCCACGACGGGCCTGCATTTTGCCGATGTGCACAAGCTGGTCAGCATCCTCCGCCGCCTGGCGGAAGGCGGGAATACCGTCATCGTCATAGAGCACAATCTGGATGTCATCAAGACAGCGGACTATATCATCGATATGGGACCGGAGGGCGGAGACCGTGGCGGCACGGTGATAGCCTGCGGAACCCCGGAACAGGTGGCGGAGAATCCGGCTTCCTACACAGGCCGCTATATTAAACAGTATCTGGAAAGGAGAACGCCATGCCCGCAGTAACAGATATCGGAATCGATCTGGGCACATCCTCGATCATCGTATATGTGCGCGGCCGGGGCATTATCATGCAGGAGCCTTCTCTGGCGGCATACGATAAAGACTCGGAAAAGGTCATCGCGTTCGGCGAAGAAGCCGAGCAGAAGATCAGCCGGGGCGCCGGCAACCTGATGGGAATCAGGCCGCTGAAGGGCGGCGTCATCTCAGACTATGTCATCACGGAAAAGATGCTGCAGTACTTCATCCAGAGATCAATGGGTCCCATGCGTCTCTTCAAGCCTCACATCGTACTGTGTATCCCCAGCGGCGTGACAGAGATAGAGCGCAGAGCCGTCGAAGAGGCGGCCTGGCAGGCAGGCGCCAGAGATGTCGCGCTGGTGAAAGAACCCATCGTGGCGGCGATGGGCGCCGGCATCAATATCATGCGGCCGGAAGGCACCATGATCGTCAATATCGGCGGCGGCGTCACGGAGATCGCCGTCCTGTCCCTTGCGGGCGTCGCCTCATCGCAGACCCTCAAGACGGCAGGCGATACCTTTGACGAGGCCATTGTACAATACGCCCGTGAAAACTACGACCTGTTCATAGGAGAGAGAACGGCAGAAGAGATAAAGATCCGGATCGGGACCTCAGACAGGACGCGACGCCTGCAGCAGGTCGAAGTGCGGGGGAGAAACATAAAGACCGGCAATGCCCGCACCGTCGTTCTCACATCCGAGGAGATCCGCGATGCCGTCACCGGGCCCGTCATCCAGATCGTCGATGCCGTGCGCACCGTCCTGGGCGGCACCCCACCGGAACTGGCTTCAGACGTACAGGAACGCGGCATCATCCTCACAGGCGGCGGCGCCCAGCTCGAAGGCCTCGCCGAGGCAATCGCCCACGAGACAGGCATCAGCTGCATCCTCGCAGACGAACCCCAGACAGCCGTTGCACGCGGCCTTGGCGAGTACCTGCAGGTCATGCAGCAGTTTGAGAGAAGGAAATGAAGAAGTTTTATAAGAGACTGCCCACCTCATCCCTCCCGCACATCCGCGGAGTTGACCTCAGCCTCCCGCTTCAGGTCCAGAATCCGGAAGGACAGCATCAGGTAGAACAGCGTCTCCTCATCTTTAAAATCAATATCGATGACCTCCCGGATCCTCTCCAGCCGGTACAGGAATGTGCTTCGGTGGATGAA
>CAMODP010000167.1 GCA_946611445.1 uncultured Eubacterium sp. | reverse complement strand
TTGTATTACTTACTTAGTACAATGAGATAGTAGCATGTCCTGGGTGTGGTGTCAAGGGGGAATTTCACTTTCAGGGCAGTTGTTCAGCGCACAAAGAAGCGGCTGCCGCACTCAAGTACGACAGCCGCTTCTGTATGTTCCCTTTTTTACTGACGGATCAGTTCTCCGCCGCAGCCTTGCCGGCTACTCTGCCGAAATAGCAGGTACCGATGATGGCTGTTCCGGATCCCGGATAGTACGGTCCTACCCAGCCGCCCGCTGTCAGGCCTGCTGCATAGAGTCCCGGTATAACCTCGCCCTCAAAATTCACGACTTCACACTTCTGTGTGATCTTAAGGCCGCCCAGCGCGCCGAGGTTGAACGGCATGTTGCGGTATGCATAGAACGGGCCCTCGATCTTGCCGAGACCTGTGATCCGGCCGAAGGCATCGGGCGTTCCCGCCTCGATATCCTCATTCCAGGCTGCCAGTGTTCTCGCCAGATTCTGCGGATGCACGCCGATCTTCTCCGCAAGCTCTTCGATGGTATCCGCCGTGGTCAGCTCGCCGGACTCAATTGCGGCATTCAGAGTCTCCTCATCGGCCCAGGCATAGGTGGTTCCCTCTGTGGTATTGGCGATTTTCTGGTCAACCGAGCCGCCGCCCGCTCCGAAAATCATCCAGGTGGGTGCCCCTGTTGCTCTCTCCTGCTGGAAGATTGCTCTGTAATGGTAAGCGTAAGTCGCATCCTCGCAGACGAAACGCACGCCGTTTTTGTTTACTATGATCTCCGGGAAAATCGGAGTCCGGTTATCGGTCGCCGCGCCGGTCTTGCCGCAGAAATCAATGGTGCCGCCGCCGACAAACGCCGCGCCGTATTTCATGCCCATGCGGATGCCGTCTCCGGTATCGGTCACTGCGCACAGGCAGGTGCCCGGATACTCTGTCTCATCCCAGTACTGCTGCGGGTTCAGGGCTTTCGCCATCTCAACATTGTGGTCAATTCCGGCTGTGGCCAGAATAACGCCCTTGTTGGCTTTTACACGGAATGTCTCGCCGCCTTGCTCGATGACAACGCCGACAACTTTTCCGTCTTCCACGATGAGGTCTTTCACTTCCGTCTCAGTCTCAAGCTCAGCGCCCAGTCCCTCGGCATATTTCCATACCGCCTGCACATAGATGCCGCCGGATCCGGAAGCGCCGCCGTCCTTATAGTAATGGATGCGGTCTGCCATCAGATCTTCACTGACATACGGAACATGGCAATGGCCGTAAACGCCGACCCATTCGATGCCGCAGCTGTCTGCCAGCCAGTCGATGCACTCAGGTGCTCCGTTTGCCAGATCAGTGACCAGTGCCTCATCCAGCATGCCCTCGCCTTCGGCAATCCATTCCGCCGCATGTTTTTCCGGAGTATCATCCTGATAGTCGGAGAACTCTTTCTGATACTTTGTGCCGGCTGCCTGCATGACGCCGCCGGAGAAATTCGTTGTACCGCCGATCACGCCGGCTTTTTCAAATACAATAACCTTGCCCGCGCCTGCTTCCATGGCTGCTGCTGCCGCACACACGCCGGTTCCGCCTGCCCCTGCAATGACAACATCGTACTCCCGGTCAAATCCGGCACTTTCTTCCTCTGCCACTGCACTTGTTCCAAGCAGGCTTGCCGCCGCAAGTGTAACTGCAGATGCCGCAGATCCTTTCAGAAAATCACGTCTCGAAATGTTTTTGCTCATTCTCCTGTCCTCCTGTCTCTGTAAGATAATCCTACTGTACAGACATGCCGGGCGTTGTCAGAAACAGAGCCTTAGGATCCTGATGAAAAGCACTAATATACAGGTCTGTCCTGACAAACATTCGGCATGTCTAACTTCAGTGTACAGGAAACGATCTGATCTTACAAGAAACAGATGGCGGCGATAGTTTCGCATCCTGCCGGTTTGAAAGCTCACATATAGGCCAGCGCAAGATGCGTTCTGATGTCGTGCGGCATCAGTTCATAGGAGATCCTGAACAGTTCCTCCAGGGGTTCTTTCATGCCGCGCTCGGCCCAGATACAGGTAATCTCAAGCGATCCGCTCAGGTATCCGATGAGCAGCAGCCGGTTATAGTTCTGATCCATGTTCAGACCCTGTCTTCGCATCATCTGGTCAAAAATATTATAGCTCACCGTAAAAATGTAGCTCTTCAGCCCGTCTTTGTCGTTGCTTGAGAGTGCGTTCCTGAAAAAGGCCGGGCAGGACTGAAGGGCCCTGTACAGCGCAAAGAATGCTTTTTTATAGGTCAGTCCGTTCGGTACCTGCATCAGCGTCTCATCCAGCAGTTTCTGATAGTTCTGGTTGAGCAGATCGTATTTGTCCCGATAATGCCGGTAAAAAGTGGAGCGGCTCACACCGGCGCGCTTTAATATTTCGCTTGTTGTTATGGCGTCGAAGAGCTCCCTGCGCATCAGTTCATCCATCGCCTCGATCAGTTTCCGGGAAACGGGATCCTCTATATAGTCAAAAAAGTGCTCTCTGGTATTTATCGTGACCTGGTGTTCCATTCGGGTTCTCCTTCTTTGTACAGGGATTCAAAAATTTGAGACATTTTCTCGAAATTGTTTCAGGTAAAACAGAAACAGGGGGCGTAACGGATGACTCATTTTACGCAATGAGTCATCCGTTACGTCCCCTGTTTCGCCTTATCACTTCATATCAATATACCTGCACGCCGCCAGCGCCGCCGTCGCCCCGTCCGCCACTGCTGTCGTCAGCTGGCGCACGCCCTTGCTGCGGCAGTCGCCCGCCACAAAAACGCCCGGCGTTTTGGTCAGGCACTGCTCGTCACTGTCAAAGTATCCGAAGCGGTTCAACTGTGCCAGGTCTTTAAACGGCTCGTTTTCGGGGATCAGCCCGATCGCCACAAACAGCCCGTCACAGGAAATCTCCTGCGTCTCATGCGTCCCGGTATTCTCAACGGATACACCGGTCAGCTCGCCCTCCCGGGTAAGCAGGGAGGTGATTTTAATCTGTGTGAGCCCTTTTACATTGGGCTTTGAAAACAGAACTTCCTGCAGTCTCGCTTCTCCGGTAAAGAAAGGCATATCCTGCAGCATGATGACTTCCCTGCACTTCTCCGACAGCAGAATGGCCTCCTGAAGCGCGGAATTTCCTCCTCCCGCAACGGCCACGGTTTTTCCCGCATAGAAATCACCGTCGCACACCGCACAGAATGAGATGCCCTCTCCCACGAGTTCATTCTCACCCTCAAGGCCGAGCATCCGGTGCTTGACCCCCGTCGCAAGGATAGCGGTCTTCCCCTCAAAGGTGCTGCCCTCCTCGGTGAGGACCAGGATCCTGTCTTCTTCCGGTTTCACCTGCGTTACGGTCTCAAACTCGATCTCCGCGCCCTGTTTCAGGATCTGGTCGAGCGTTCGCTCCGCAAACTCATTGCCGCTCATCGAGAAAGTGCCCGGATAGTTCTCCACCTTCGGGGAATGCGTAATCTGTCCCCCGAAACCGTTCTTCTCGATAACCAGAGCGCTCTTCCCGTTTCGCAGTGCGTACAGCGCCGCAGTCATGCCGGCGGGGCCCCCACCGACAACAATCACATCATACATATTATTTTCTCCCGGACAGCCAGCCCTTGATATCGGACACGCCGCGGTATTTCTCAAAGCTTCCGTCGTGAACCAGCACCAGAGTCGGCGCCTGCTTCACGCCGAAGCGCTCCACCTGTTCCTTCTCCTCGTTGGCGTTGAGAGCCGTGTACTGCACGCCCGCCTTGTCGAGGAGTGCGCCTGCCGCCTTACAGTTCGGGCAGGTCGGCGTCTTGAAGAGCAGAACCATGCGGTCGTCTTCCTCATGAATGGACTCCGCGGTATCTGCCGCTGCGCTCACAGAAACTGCGGCTGCTTCCGCGCGCTCCTCTTCCACGACCGGTGCCGTTTTGATCGCTTCATTTCTCACAGGTTCCGGACTGTCGATCACGGAAGCCGGACCGACATGTGTCAGCACAGAGTGTCCGATGTTGTAAACCTTACGATCCTTGAACTCCTGAACCTTTCCTTCATTCCAGTTCTGTACCGGACGATAGTAACCGGTAATGCGGCTGTAGACTTCCGTCTTCTGGCCGCAGATGGGGCAGGTGTACTGTTCGCCGGTCAGATAACCATGGTCGCGGCATACAGAATACGTCGGAGACATGGTATAGTACGGCAGCTTGTAGTTTTCGGCAATCTTGCGGACCAGATTCGCCGCAGCCTTCCAGTCAGGCAGTTTCTCACCCAGGAACGCGTGGAATACCGTGCCGGATGTATAGAGCGTCTGCAGCTCGTCCTGAATGTCAAGCGCTGAGAACACATCCTCCGTGTAGCCCACCGGTAGATGGGAGGAATTGGTGTAATACGGCGTTCCGTTCATGTTCGCGGTGATGATGTCCGGATACAGCTCCTTGTCGTGCTTCGCGA
>CAMODP010000166.1 GCA_946611445.1 uncultured Eubacterium sp. | reverse complement strand
CGATACCTTCGGCCCGATTCCCATGCAGGACATCCCGGGACTGGGAACCGATATCTACTGCCGGGAATGGCATGTGGACCCGCAGATCCCCATGAGCGAAGACTGTCTGTATCTGAATATCTGGACTTCTGCGCAAAGCGCCTCCGAGCGGATGCCGGTACTGTTCTGGATTTTCGGGGGCGGTTTTCAGTGGGGCTATACGGCCGAGATGGAGTTTGACGGCGAACGTCTGGCCAGAAGGGGCATCGTGGTAGTCACGGCGGCATACCGTCTGGGGGTATTCGGATATATGGCCCATCCGGAGATTACAAAGGAAGCGCCCGGTGCGCCCTCCAATTTCGGTCTTCTTGATCAGCAGGCAGCGCTTCGCTGGGTCTACAGAAATATCTCTGCTTTCGGAGGAGATCCGGAGCGCATTACCATAGCCGGTCAGTCAGCCGGCGGCGGGAGCGTGCTGCATCAGCTGGCCATTTCGGAAAACCGTTCCATGATCAAAGGTGCGGTCGTCATGAGCGGCATGATACGCCATCCCGAAGAAGACGCGGACATCTTCCGCCCGCTGGACCTTAACGCAGCCGAGAAGAGGGGCACGGAGTTTTTTGAATGGCTGGGAGGCATGGATCTTTCAGAGGCCCGCGGGATGGACGCAGAAACGCTGCGGGACCGTTACAGCGCTTATGCACAGGAACACCCCCGCATGTTCCCGATACGCGACGGGGTGCTGGTAAAAGAAGATCCTCTGGAAATATTTATGCGAGGGGAAAGCGCACCGGTACCTGTCATGGCCGGGAACACCGAAGATGAATTTGTCGTAAACGGGCAGAGCATCGTGGAAAGATCCGTAAAGGCGGCGTTTGCCGCGCGGGAGAAAAACGGATGTCTTCAGAAAGGATATTATTACCGTTTCCGTCCCGATATTCCGGGAGATGACCACCCGGGAACCTTCCATTCCTGCGACCTGTGGTTCTTTTTCGAGACCCTTGCGAAATGCAGCCGTCCGTATGAAGGAAGGCACTATGACCTTGCAAGACAGATGTGCGATTACCTCGCACTGTTCGTGAAGAACGGCGATCCCAACGGAACCGGAAGCGATGGCAGAGTGCTCCCCGGATGGCTGCCCTTAAAGAACGGCGATCTGTCCGAAATGGAATTTACAGGCGCCGGAGCACTTCCGGGAAAGCAGGGCGGTATCCGGCTCGCCGATACAGGACAGAAACAGGCGGTCAATCCTTATCTGCCCTCCTGGGAATATGTTCCGGACGGAGAACCCTACGTTTTCGGCGACAGAGTTTACGTATACGGGTCTCATGATATTTTCAACGGACAGACCTTCTGTCTGGGAGATTATGTGTGCTGGTCCGCACCGCTTTCGGACCTGGGAAACTGGCATTACGAGGGAATCATCTACAGAAAGACGCAGGATCCGCTGAATCCTGACGGGCGTATGTGTCTGTATGCCCCGGATGTGACGGTTGGACCGGACGGCCGGTATTATCTGTATTACGTTCTGGACCAGGTAAGCGTCGTATCGGCAGCCGTATCGGACCGCCCCGGAGGACCATTTGAGTTTCTGGGGTATGTTCATTATGCGGACGGCACCCTGCTTGGCGAAAAAGAAGGGGATGAACCGCAGTTCGATCCGGGTGTGCTCACGGAAGGAGAGGATACGTATCTGTTTACGGGCTTCTGCCCGAAAGGAGACAGAAGCCGCTCCGGAGCCATGCTGACGGTGCTGGGACCGGACATGCTGACGGTACGCAGAGAGCCGCGCATCGTGGTGCCGGGATATGAGTACAGCAGCGGGACCGGATTTGAAGGACACGCCTTCTTCGAGGCCTCCTCGATCCGGAAAAAAGACGGGCTGTATTATTTCATCTATTCTTCCGAAGTGATGCATGAACTTTGCTATGCCGTTTCCGGTAAACCGGAAGGGCCGTATACCTACGGCGGGGTTCTGATCAGCAACTGTGATCTGCACATTGACAGCTATAAGCCGGCCGTCCTTCCGATGGCGTACGGGGCCAACAATCACGGCAGCATGGTGCAGCTGGGAGATGACTGGTATATTTTCTATCACCGGCATACCAACGATACATGGTACAGCCGGCAGGGCTGCGCGGAGAAACTTACCGCAGATCCAGACGGAAAGCTCCGTCAGGCGGAGATGACATCCTGCGGATTGAACAACGGGCCGCTCTGCGACAAAGGGGAATATCCCGCATACCTGGCCTGCAATCTGTTTACAGACAGTCATTCCATGTATGTGGAGAAAAATGCACCTTGTGTGGTACAGGACGGCCAGGGCGTCTGCGCAGACGGGTACCTGACCCACATGAGCAATGGCTGCTGCGCTGGCTTCAAATACTTCAGGATGGAAGACGTTACCGGCGTACAGGTAAAGACAAAGGGCTATTTCCGCGGTAAAATAGAAATCCGCACCGAATGGGACGGCGAAGCGCTGGGGGAGATCCCGGTTGAAAATTCCAACATATGGAAAACCCGGAAATGCTCCGTCAGGACCTTGAACGGCGTACATGCACTGTATCTGACCTGCCGCGGCGAGGGAGAGATGAGCATACTTTCTTTTGAACTGCTGCACGGATGATCTCCGGAGGAAAATCGGATTATGAACAACTGGAAGACACGATATGCATGGCTGAGAGAATTCGGGGAGCCGGCCCCCGCCGGAACAGACTGTCCTTTCCATACGGCGGAGGCCGAGGCGGAAATCTATAACCGGAACCGGAAAGAAGATGCTCCGCGCCTCAAACCTGTCCTGGACGAAACTCTCCCGGAGGAAGCTTACATTCTGAAGTCCGGTGGATCAGAAATACAGATCAAAGGCGGCAGTAAGGGCGTCTTGTACGGAACCTATGCAGCGGCCGGGTCTGTGACAGAAAAGGTACCGGTGCCGGAGGGACTGAATGCTCCTTACTGGAGTCTCCGCATGCTGGATTCCTGGGACAACATGGACGGAAGTGTGGAAAGGGGCTACGCCGGCAGATCCATATGGTTCGAGGCGGACCGCTATTCCTATGATCCCGCCCGGATCCGGCAGCTTGGCCGGATGCTGGCGTCGGTGGGCATCAATGTACTGTGCATCAATAATGTAAACGTACATGTGCCGGCGCAGGATCTGCTGGACGGCATGCTGGATGAAACAGCCGCCTTTGCGGATCTTCTGAGGCCTTTCGGGGTACGGCTGATGGTGTCAGTCGATTTCTCGCTCCCGCTTCAGAGGGGACTTGTCACAGCGGATCCGCTGGATGAGAACGTCTGCCTCTGGTGGAAAAATTTTGCGGAGCGGGCGTGGAAAGCCATACCGGACCTGGCGGGATATCTGATCAAAGCCGATTCGGAGCACAGGCCGGGACCGAATACCTATGGAAGAACGCACCCTGAGGGTGCCAACATGCTGGCGCGTTCGGTCGCGCCATATGGCGGAGTGGTTGTATGGAGAGCATTTGTCTATAACTGCACCCAGGACTGGAGGGACGCCTCCACAGACAGACCCTGTGCGGCCTATGATCTGTATCATCCGCTGGACGGGAAGTTTGATGAAAATGTGATCCTGCAGGTCAAATACGGTCCCTTCGATTTTCAGGTAAGAGAACCGGCGTCACCGCTTTTTTATGGCATGAAAAACACACACCTTGGCTGTGAACTGCAGCTGGCCCAGGAATACACGGGGCAGCAGATCGACCTGTTTGCCATGCCGGCGCTGTGGCGTGAGATCTTTGACAGCGTTGGTACGGAACGGATTCACGCTGTGGCGGCAGTGAGCAATCTGGGAAGAGACGCCTGCTGGACAGGCCATCCCTTCGCTGCCCTGAATCTGTATGCATATGGCAGGTCTGCGTGGAATCCTGACGCGGAGCCGGAAGAAATCGTGCGCAGCTGGGTGAGACAGACCTATGATCTGCCCGGGGAGCAGGAAGATTTACTTACGGACATGCTCATGAAGAGCCGTTCTGTTTACGAAAAATATACCGCGACACTGGGGCTGGACTGGATGATGAGGCCGGAAACCCATTATGGACCCAGCCCGTACGGATACGAATTTGACGTCTGGGGAACCTATACCCGGGCAGACCGGAATGCGGTGGGTACGGACCGCACAAAAACGGGGACCGGACTGACAGAACAGTATCCGGAAGAACAGAAGGCGCTTTACTCGGACTCTTCCTCCTGCCCGGATGAGCTCCTACTGTTTTTCCACAGACTGCCGTACAGCTGGCGGATGCGGGACGGAAGGGCCCTGATCCAGCGCATCTATGACGATCATTTCGAAGGCTGCGACGAGGCACAGAAGATGCAGAAAACCCTCGCCGGGCTGTCACTGCCTGAACCGGATGCACAGGAAGCGGCAGAACGTATGAACCTGCAGCTTCTGAACGCCCGGGAATGGAGAGACGTGATCAATACCTTCT
>CAMODP010000165.1 GCA_946611445.1 uncultured Eubacterium sp. | reverse complement strand
TGGCGGATCGCGCGGCGGATCAGGCGGCGCAGCACGTAGCCGCGGCCCTCATTGGACGCCATAATGCCGTCGGAAATCATAAAGGTGGTAGAACGGATGTGGTCCGTGATGATACGGACGGATACGTCGGTCTCGTGATCCACGCCGTACTCTTTTCCGGACAGGCGGCAGACCTCATCGCGCAGCGCGCGGACCGTATCCACGTCGAAAAGGGACTCCACATCCTGTACGGCTACGGCCAGACGCTCCAGGCCCATGCCGGTGTCGATGTTCTTGTGCTCCAGCTCGGTGTAATTGCCATGTCCGTCATTGTTGAACTGGGAGAAAACGATGTTCCAGACCTCCATGAAACGGTCGCCCTCGCCGCCCATGACGTCCTCCGGACCATTGCCCCATTTCTCGCCGCGGTCATAATAGATCTCGCTGCAGGGTCCGCAGGGACCGGAGCCGTGCTCCCAGAAATTGTCTTCTTTGCCGAAGCGGTAGATCCGCTCCTCCGGGATGTGCATCTTGTCGCGCCAGATATTGAACGCCTCGTCGTCATCCACATAGACAGACGGATAAAGCCGCTCCGGATCCAGACCCACGACCTCGGTCAGGAATTCCCAAGCCCACGGAATGGATTCTTCCTTGAAATAGTCTCCGAAGGAGAAATTGCCCAGCATCTCAAAAAATGTGCCGTGACGGGCCGTTTTGCCGACGTTCTCCAGGTCACCCGTGCGGATGCACTTCTGGCAGGTCGTCACGCGCGTGCGCGGCGGAATCTCCTGGCCGGTAAAATACGGCTTCAGCGGGGCCATTCCCGAATTGATGATCAGGAGGCTCTTGTCATTGTGCGGAACAAGAGAAAAGCTGTTCATCCGCAGATGTCCCTTGCTCTCGAAAAACTTCAGGAACATTTCGCGCAGTTCATTCACGCCGTATGCTTTCATGTATATGTGTAATCTCCTTTTTCGTTTTTCCTGAATCTACTCTGTGCAAACTCCCTACAGAATAGCACAGACGCTTATCCCGCGCAAACCTTTTTATAGCTCTTCTTGCCCTTTTTAACCAGAATGCCGCCGGCGGGAATATCCGCTTTTGAGATCACGGCTTTGACATCTGTCACTTTGCTGCCGTCAATGGACACGCCGCCCTGCTCGATGGCGCGCCGGCCGTCAGAGCGGGTCGTCGCCTGGCCGGTCTTCTGCAGGAGCGTGATCACGTCAATATTGCCGTCAGCATCGAAGTCCTCATCCGCCAGTTCAACAGTCGGAACATTCTCCGTGCTCCCGCCGCCCGCGAAGAGCGCCTTCGCGCCTGCTTCGGCCTTTGCGGCCTCTTCCTCGCCGTGAACCAGCGTGGTCAGCTCTTTTGCCAGGATTTCCTTCGCCTGGTTGAGTTGGCTGCCCTCCCATTTGTCCATCTCGTCGATCTGCTCCAGCGGCAGGAAGGTCAGCATGCGGATGCACTTGAGCACGTCGGCGTCCGCCCCATTCCGCCAATACTGGTAGAAATCATAGGGAGAGGTCTTGTCCGGATCCAGCCAGACAGCGCCGCTGACGGTCTTGCCCATCTTCTTGCCCTCGGAGTTCAGCAGCAGCGTGATCGTCATCGCCTCTGCGTCCTTGCCCAGCTTCCGGCGGATCAGCTCTGTGCCGGCCAGCATATTGGACCACTGGTCATCGCCGCCGAACTGCAGGTTGCAGCCATAGTCGCAGTACAGTCTGTAGAAATCATAAGCCTGCATCAGCATGTAGTTGAATTCAAACACTGTCAGGCCACGCTCCCAGCGCTGCTTGTAGCACTCAGCCGTCAGCATGCGGTTGACCGTGAAATGCGGGCCCACCTCCCGCAGGAAATCGATGTAATTCAGGTCCAGAAGCCAGTCGGCATTGTTGACCTGTATGGCTTTATCATCAGAAAAATCGATAAAGCGGCTCATCTGCTTTATAAAGCAGTCGATGTTGTGCTGGATGGTCTCCTTCGTCATCATCTTGCGCATGTCCGTCTTGCCGGAGGGGTCACCGATCATGCCCGTGCCGCCGCCCAGGAGGGCGATCGGCTTGTTGCCCGCCATCTGCAGGCGCTTCATCAGACACAGGGCCATGAAATGTCCCACGTGCAGGCTGTCCGCGGTGGGATCAAATCCTATATAAAACGTGGCCTTTCCGCTGTTCACCAGCTCACGGACCTTCGGTTCATCTGTTACCTGCGCGATCAGGCCGCGCGCTGTCAGTTCTTCGTAGATTTGCATATGTATGTTCTCCTTACATTATGATTTTATTCAGTCGGGACGTCCTCTGTCAGGGCGTCTCCGTCCGCTGCCGCAGTTGCCAGGGCGTCGCACCGCTCATTCTCCGGATGACCGGCGTGGCCGCGCACCCAGTGAAAACGCACGGTATGCGGTTCCATGGCTTGCAGCAGGCGCTTCCAGAGGTCCACATTTTTCACAGGTTCCCTGCCGGAACGCTTCCAGCCTTTCCGGATCCAGCCGTCAATCCAGTGCTCATTAAAGGCTTTCACCAGGTACTGGGAATCGGAGTACAGGTCTACCTCACAGGGACGCCGCAGCTCCTCCAGTCCGGCGATTGCCGCCATCAGCTCCATGCGGTTATTCGTCGTCCGGACATAGCCCTGTGACAGCTCTTTCTCATGCAGCTGCCCTTTTGTGTCCGTGTACTGCAGCACGCGCCCGTATCCGCCGGGCCCGTCCGGGTTTCCGCGGGCCGAGCCGTCCGTAAAAATTGTAACCAGCATAGTCAGGTTCCTGTCCTTTATGTAAACAATTCAATGACTGTACAGGATGATTCACTTGCCAAAGCAGATTGCGGACAGTTCAGTGCCGCCGTGCCAGTTCATCCGTGATATCCTGCCAGGTCAGGCCTTTTTCAGCCATGAGGACCATCATGTGATACAGAAAATCCGACATCTCATAGACGGATTCCACCGGATCAGGATTCTTCGCGGCAATGATGATTTCCGCCGCTTCCTCCCCGACTTTCTTCAGGATCTTGTCGATCCCCTTGTCAAAGAGGTAATTGGTATAGGATCCTTCTTTCGGATTTTTCCTGCGGTCCTGTATCACGCGGTATACTTCTTCCAGAACCGTCTGCGGATCCGTGTCCTTCTGCGCGGTCCGGATCAGCTCCCGGTAGAAGCAGGAGCGGTTTCCTGTGTGACAGGCGGCGCCCACCTGGGCGACCTGCGCCAGCAGGGTGTCGTTGTCACAGTCAACCGACAGCGCTTTCAGATACTGATAATGACCGGAGGTCTCTCCCTTTTTCCACAGTTCCTGACGGCTGCGGCTCCAGTACGTCATGACACCGGTATCCAGCGTCTTTTCCCACGCCTCCTCGTTCATCCAGGCCATCATCAGGACTTCGCCGTTCTCCCAGTCCTGTACGATGCAGGGCACGAGTCCGTCGCTTCCCTTCTTCAGTTCCTGCCAGGAGACAGGACTGCGGTATTCCGTCTCCGGAACATGGATCTCCGTGCAGCGTTCCTTCTCTTCATCATTGATCAGGACCGGCATTGCAGGAAAATCCTCTGCGAGATCCCTGTTCACATCGCTCATAAGCAGCATGGACGCGTACTTTTCCAGACGCGCCATCTCTTCCGCGTCCCTGACTCTCCAGGACAGGAAAACACCGATCTTCTCTCTGCCAAAGCGCTCAGAGGCTTCCTGCAGCATCTGGTGGTTGCTCTCCTTCCCGTAATTCAGGAATACTCTTGCGCAGCCGGCATACAGAAGCTTCTTCACATCCTCCAGGCGGTTGATGGCGCCGGCTGCAAATACCGGGATCTGCACCATTTTGCACAGCACCCGGAGCTTCGCGATGGCCTGCTCGTGCTCTTCATCGTTTTCCGAGAGGTCAAAAATCATGGCTGCGCGGTCGCCGTGGTTCTGCGCCCCCTGCAGGATGGCCAGCGGCTCGGAGTAGCCGACACAGCGCCCGCAGGCATTTTTCCCGTGAAAACCGGGAACTGCTTTGCCGTTCTTCAGGTAGATGGCGGATATGTCATATGTTTTGTCGGTCATGATCTTATCTCCTCTGCGTATCTCTTGTCAAATACTATAGTATTTATAGTTTAGAAATCAGCCGGACGCTGACATAGTGACCGGGAACAGCCAGATGGGCTCCGCTGCGCCGGCCCGAGCCTGCTCGACTAAGATGCCCGGGACAGGTATGTCCCGGCCCTCTAAGTCTCGACCGGTCTCGGACACGTACTCGCTGAAGTCGCCCACGTGGCTGTTTCCGGTCATCATGTCAGCTGTGAACACTTGCCGATGGAAAACCTGTTTTTCTTTCGATAACAGCAGTCTGCACTGTGGTTTCCTGTCTGACGGACTGCGTTGGAGCAAGTGCAGACAGCCGCCGGGGTTCCGCAAGTCGCGAAGCAGGGACGAGATCGGGCATTCCTCTGCCCGATCGAGAGCGAGACGGAGGAGTTCTCATCAG
>CAMODP010000164.1 GCA_946611445.1 uncultured Eubacterium sp. | reverse complement strand
TAGGCGATCGAAAAGCATTCAAAAAACCCACGGAAAGCTGCTTCAGGCCCAGGGGAACGGAGCAGGAAAGAGCAACCGGAAGCCCTGCGGAGGTTTTCTATGACGAAAAAAGAACTCGCCGAAATCAAGCGCGCCGAGAAGCTGCAGCGTGAGCGTGACCGTGTCGAGGAGATGTGCGCTTTTGAAAAGAAATATGCGGATGCGGAATACATCTGCGGCATTGATGAAGTCGGAAGGGGTCCGCTGGCGGGCCCGGTTGTCACGGCGGCTGTCATTCTGCCGAAGGATGCCCGCATTCTCTATATTAACGATTCGAAGAAGCTGACTGAGAAGCGCCGGGAGGAACTCTACGAGGTCATCCGGGAGCAGGCGCTTGCTATCGGCATCGGCAGCTGTACACATGAAGAGATTGACGAATATAACATCCTGCAGGCAACATACAAGGCTATGCGCGAGGCGGTCGGGAAACTGGCAGTGACGCCGTCGCTCCTGCTGGTTGATGCCGTTCACATACCTGATCTGGATATCCGGCAGGTCTCTATCGTGAAAGGGGATGCCAAGAGCCAGAGTATAGCTGCGGCCAGCATCATTGCCAAGGTGACGCGTGACAGGCTGATGTGCGCGTACGATGCCATCTATCCGGAATACGGCTTTGCTTCCAACAAGGGCTACGGTACAGCCGTGCATATGGATGCGCTAAGGAAATACGGTCCGTGCCCGATTCACCGTCACAGTTTTATCGGCGGCATCGTATGAACCGCAGAGGAAGCGGCGATTATACAGGAGGTATTATTGTATGAACCGCAGAAACCGCGGCACGCGGTATGAGGAGCTGGCCGCGACATATCTCGAGCATTCGCGGATGCATGTGATTGCCCGGAACTTCCGCTGCCGGTACGGGGAGATCGACCTGGTGGCGATGGATGAGGGAACTCTGGTTTTTGTAGAAGTCAAATACCGCGCGGACGCTTCTTCCGGACTGCCGGAGGAGGCGCTTTCTTTTTCAAAGAGAAAGACTATCTCCCGCGTGGCGGATTTTTACAGGGTGAGATATAAAATACGCAGTGACACGCCCTGCAGGTTCGATGTGATCGCCTTCGAGGGTGAGACACTGCGTCATTATAAGAATGCGTTTTCGTATATTGAGCCGTTTTAGCGGTGCTTTTCCAGCAGCTTGTTGATCTTGAGGGTGTTGTCCCGGACCTTATTGATGGAAATGTCGTGGTTCAGGGTGTCAATGATGCTGGCCATGTATTTTCCCATGGAAGCGGTCTGGTACCAGGGGCGGGAGAGAAGCTCCGGTGTCTGGTAGATCAGGTCGGTCGTGATGACCTTGCGGATGAGTCCCTCTTCATAGTATTTGTCGAATTGTTCCAGCCCGTCAGTGAAGAGTCCGAAGGAGGTGCACACGAAGACATTTCTTGCGCCGCGGGATTTCAGCTGTTTTGCGACATCCAGCATGCTGCCGCCGGAGGAGATCATATCATCGATGACAATGCAGTCCTTGCCCTCTACGGAATCGCCGAGGAACTCGTGAGCGACGATGGGATTCTTGCCGTTGACGATGGTGGAGTAGTCGCGCCGTTTGTAAAACATGCCCATGTCAACGCCGAGCACGTTTGAAAAATAGACGGCCCTTGACATGGCGCCTTCATCCGGGCTGATGATCATGAGGTGCTCATTGTTCAGCAGAAGATCATCACAGGATTTCAGCAGCGCCTTCAGGAACTGATAGGTCGGGAAGAAATTGTCGAATCCGCGGAGCGGAATCGCGTTCATAACGCGGGGATCGTGCGCGTCGAAGGTGAGAATGTTGGTGACACCCATGGCAGCCAGCTCCTGCAGGGCCATGGCGCAGTCCAGAGACTCGCGGCCCGTGCGCTTGTGCTGCCGTCCCTCATAGAGGAAGGGCATGATCACGTTGATGCGGTGTGCCTTGCCGTTGACGGCGGCGATGACACGTTTCAGGTTCTGGAAATGGTCATCCGGTGACATGTGGTTGGTGTGACCGTATTCCGAGTAGGTAATACTGTAGTTGCAGACATCGATCAGGAGAAACAGGTCCATTCCGCGGACAGATTCATTAACCAGGCCTTTGGACTCGCCGCTTCCGAAACGGGGACATTGGCAGCCGAGCAGGTAGGATTGTTCCGCGTAACCGTACAGTTCTTTCTTGTGCGGTGCCTGCGACACAATCTCCTGCCGGTACCGGACAATGTACCGGTTTATGGTCTCCGCCATCTTTTCACAGCCGGGCAGGGCTATGATTTTCAGCGGCGCTACAGGGACGGAGTTGATTAGTAAGCTTGTATTTGCCATTTGATGCGGACCTCCGATGGTTGCTGCAGTCTTGCCTTTCGCGAACTAATCTTACCATGCGTCAAAACCAGTGTCAATGAAGGATGGGCCTGTATTCCACAACGTACATACGCTTGCAATTGTCCCTGCGAATTGCTATGATAAGCGGGACAAAAGGCGGAAAAAACAGACATAGGCGGATATAAACAGGCAGAGAAGTATATGCGCGCACACAGAATTCTGGCGGTGGAACCCGGCAGCATAGCGGAAGAACTGAATATCGAGCCGGGGGACGAGCTGCTGTCCGTCAATGACACGGAGATCGGTGACATTTTCGACTACCAGTTTCTCACAGAGGATGAGTATATCGAAGTGCTGATCCGCAAGGCAGACAGCGGTGAGGAATGGCTGCTGGAGATTGAAAAGGATCCGGATGAGGATCTGGGCATCGATTTTGGCAGCGGTCTCATGGATGAGTACCGTTCCTGCAGAAACCGGTGCATATTCTGCTTCATCGACCAGATGCCGCCCGGTATGCGGGAGACCCTGTATTTCAAGGATGACGATTCCCGCCTATCCTTTTTGCAGGGGAACTATGTGACCCTGACCAATATGAGCGATCACGACATTGAGCGTATCATCCGCTACCGCATGGAGCCGATCAACGTTTCTTTCCAGACGACAAATCCTGACCTGCGCTGCCGGATGCTGCACAACCGCCATGCCGGCGAGGCACTGGGAAAGGCGCGGATTCTCGCGGACGCCGGGATAGAGATGAACGGGCAGATCGTGCTCTGCCGCGGGATCAACGACGGGCCGGAGCTGGAGCGGACCCTGTCCGATCTGACGGCTTACCTGCCGGCCCTGCGGAGCGTCTCTGTCGTGCCGGTGGGACTCACAAAGTACAGGGAAAATCTGTATCCGCTGGAGCCTTTTACAAAAGAGGACGCAAAAGCGCTCCTGCAGACGGTGCACAGGTGGCAGGAGCAGCTGTATCCGCAGTGGGGCCTGCATTTTATACACGCTTCTGATGAATGGTACCTTCTGGCGGAGAAACCGCTGCCGGCAGAGGAGACCTATGACGGCTACCTGCAGCTGGAAAACGGCGTGGGTATGCTGCGCCTGCTGGATACGGAAGTCAGGGAGGCGCTGGCAGAGAGAAGAAGCGAATTGTATATAAGTGATGCTGGTGCAGGCACGGCAGAGGCGAATCTGGACGACGCGGAAACGGAACGTGAGCGGCCGCATTGCACTTCGCAGGAAAAGCGCCGCGTCACCATCGCCACGGGCCGGCTGGCCGCCCCGTTTCTGCGGGAGCTTGCAGACCTGGTCTGTGCATATGCGCCGCACGTGGAGGCGGAGATCTGCCCGGTGCGGAACGACTTTTTCGGAGAAATGATCACCGTCTCGGGACTCATCACGGGAGGAGACCTGATGCGGCAGCTGGAGGACAGGGATCTGGGCGACTGCCTGCTGATTCCCTGCAGTATGCTGCGGGCAGGGGAAGAGGTTTTCCTGGATGATGTCACTGTGACACAGGTTTCGGAGGCACTGCACGTCCCGATCCGCGTGACCGCGGAAGAAGGCGAGGACTTTGTCCGCGCGCTGCTGGGTGAGACGGTGCCTGTATATAACGGGAGGAAACAGAACTATGAGCAAACCGATCGTGGCTGTCGTGGGACGGCCGAATGTGGGGAAATCGACCCTGTTTAATGCCCTGGCCGGCCAGATGATTTCCATCGTAAAGGATACGCCCGGCGTGACGCGCGACAGGATCTATACAGATGTCAGCTGGCTAGACCGGGAATTCACGCTGATCGACACCGGCGGCATCGAGCCGGAATCGTCGGACATCATCCTCTCCCAGATGCGGGAGCAGGCGATGATCGCGATCGAGACATCGGATGTTATCATTTTCATGACGGATGTCCGGCAGGGACTGACGGACGCGGACATGCAGGTGGCCAATATGCTGCACAAGAGCAGACGCCCGGTCATTCTGGCCGTGAACAAGGTCGATAACTTTCGCCAGCAGGAGGTGGATGTCTACGAATTCTACAACCTCGGCATCGGCGAGCCGTACCCTATCTCTGCGGAGGGCAAACAGGGCATCGGCGAGCTGCTGGACGCCGTGATCGCCCATTTCCCGGA
>CAMODP010000163.1 GCA_946611445.1 uncultured Eubacterium sp. | reverse complement strand
CATCTTAGTATACCCTTTTCCATTCTTTCAGGCAAGAAGGGCCTGAGGCAAAAAAAGCCCGGCACACATAAATCTCCATTCGGGAAGCGCTTGCGCTCGTGCTCCGCTCCGGTCGGCGCTAAACGAACGTCCACCGGACGTTCAGCGCCCTCACGCAGCGGTACTAAGGCTCAGGCATAGCCTTTCGCCTAGTACCGGCGTTGCGGAGGTTCCCTCCTGGAGATTTATGTGTGCCAGGCAGAATAATCTGCAATCTTATGCGTCGGGGCTCAGGGAGCAGAGCACCGCGGCAATGGTATCCACGTTCCGGGAATAGCTGAAGCCAACGACACAGACTACATATTCCAGACCCTGCGGATGGAAGAACATCAGACCGCAGAGATCCGAATCCGGCTCCGTGTAGGATACGCAGTCGATCCCGTTGACGGTGAAGATATCGTCAATCGTATATCCGCCATATTCCAGTACCTCTGCGATATCGCGCAGGGAGGTAAGTCCTTCGGATGAGCCGAAATTGACGCTGATCCAGGGTGTCCCGTCCGCCTGGGAACTGTCGCCTGCCTGATAGAGTATGCCATCCTGACGCATTTCATCCGATACCGTGTAGATGCTCCAGTCGCTGGGCAGATACAGGCGGAATCCGTCTTCAAAGCTCACCCATGTGCCCTCATAATCCGCCACGGATTCCGTGAAGGTGATACTCCCGGAGGATTCCGATGCGGGCGCATTTATGCCGCCTACGGTGCCGCCCACCGTCTCCCCGGCCTGCCCGCCGTCAGAAGCGCCGACGGTATTATCCGGTGTTTCCCCGTCCGCCTCCTCTGTGCCTGCCTGTCCCTGCTGCGGTGTGCTGAAGCCGCCCAGTTCCGCCACAGAGGGGCCGCTGCCTTCCACGCTTGTCTCGGCATCTACATAGTTTTCAAAATCTTCTTCACCGTCGAACACTGCCATACTGGAGGCAAGTTTCTCCAGAGTTCCCTCCGGGACTGTGAACGCAATGGAAGGAACCTCCTTCGACCCGAACATATAGGTGCTGCCGTCCTGCTCGCAGAAAAGCCTTGTGTCCCGCCCGGTATAGCCGGATATGGTATACTCGTACTGAATCTTTGTCCATGTCGTTCCGTTCAGAACCAGGGGCGCCGCCTCGGATGTGACGCGGAGATCCGAATAGATGCCGGACATATACTCTGTAAACTCTGCCGCAAAATCATCGGATACCATATCATACCGTCCGATGATCACATAGGGAATGCTGCCGTCTGCGTCGGTATAGACATACACAAAACCATCTTCTTCCCGGATCGATGTATAGTCGTCCGCGACGATGGTGATCCCCACTTCATCCAGTGCGATCAGGTCGCCTTCCGCCGCAAAAGTCTGTTCCGGGATGGCCAGATTATTGTTTTCTCCGGATGCCTGTCCGAAAATGTCCAGCCCCTCTGCATTCACGCCTGTGCTCATCAGAAGAACCGCGCACAAGGCAGCTGCTCCCTTTTTCCACCAGTTGTTCCTCATTCTTCTCTCCTTTCCGGCTGCAATGCAGCCCTGTCTGTTCTGCCGCTGTCCCCTTCTTATCCGTCATCCTTCCGCCGGGAAGGACCTTCCGGATATTTGTCACTCGATTCCTGCCTGTTCAAACAGCATATGGAGCTTTCCGAGCCACAGCGCATCTGTCTGCCGTACATCGCAGGCAAATTCCATGGCATAATGCATCTCGCGGAATCCGGACCGCGGGGTGAGAAAGTTCAGAGTTTCCAGAAAGAGCTTCAGTTCCTCCTCCGGAGGCATTCCCTGGGCGTGCAGCTGCCACGCGATATAGTTGATCAGGGAACTGTTGCCGTGCACCCCGCCGAAATCATTCTCCATGGAAGGCTTTTCCGCCGGCTCAGTATAATAGGTCCCGCCTGCCCTGACAGGCTGGCGGTACAGCCACGGAAAGCTCATGCTCCGGATGGCCTCTCCGGATTTCTCTCCGATCAGCCAGTCTGTGTCGTCTGTGGCTCCCAGCATCATCTCGCACAGATTGCCGATGATATCGCTGGCCGCTTCATTGAGCGCGCCCGGTTCATTTGCGTACAGGTCTCCTAACCGGCTGCAGTATGAGATACCATGCACATACTCATGTCCCACGACATCGACAGCCTCGCCGTATGTGTTGACGCTGCTGAAGCAGAAGCAGGCCCATCCGGCGGACAGACCGGAGAAGCAGGCGTTGTCGACAGGCTGCCTCTCCGCTGTGCAGTAGTCAGTCAGCAGGAGGACCGGCATCCCGCATCCGTCTACGGACACATACCCGTACTCCGCGAAAAAGTCATACACACGAATCAGATTCGCATACGCGGTCAGATAGCAGTCCGGCCAGTCTCCTCCGTCTGCGGATGCCCACGGCCTGTAGTCATGCCGATAGGCAAACGTATAGTAGTCGCTGACCAGGATATGCCGTCCGGCATCCGCCAGATACATTTTCCCTTCCGCGTCCCTGACCACCGGAACCGTCAGTTCCTCCCGGCTGCCGTCAGCATGTTCGACTGTGCCTGTCCAGAAATCCGCTTCCTTGTCATCAAACCACGACAGGGCATATTCTGTCAGCGCATTGTCTCCGGGCACCACTTCTTCCGGAGAACTGACTGCCATATACATCAGGTAGGACCCGTCATAGGCCACCAGATGCTCCAGGTACGGCCTTCCCTCCTCTGCGGTCTCCTGCGGCGCATCCGTAAAAACTGCCCACGCATGGTATGCAATGTCATCAATTGTCACAGAAGTCTGTCTGGTATACTCGTCAAAGAAATACAGCTCCTGTCCGCTCCAGGTCTTTCTGACCGTTTCCTGTGCTTCCTGCATCGTGACCGCTTTTTCATTTTCCGGCGCTATGCCGGCATTTGGTGTAAAGGAGCTCACCAGACCGCAGGTATATCCATCCGGATCTACAAAGATTTTGAGGACGGCATTCTCCAGCGTCAGGTCTCCGTACCGCTGCCGGTATACATATGTTGTGTAGCCGAACTTGTTTTTCTGCCCGTACACGGCATAGAACTCCGACCCTCTGCCCAGGCCGAGCAGCTGCGCCACACCGAACAGAGAGCGGATACCGTCCTCGGAATCCCGAACCTGTTCCTCCCAAAAGGTTCCCCGCAGAAATGTCAGATATCCCTCTTCCGAATACAGGATTGTCACATTGCCGTTGTTCATCTGCAGCAGGTCATCTTCTGTCAGCTGCGGTGTGGTATTATACTCTTTCTGTGTCTCTTCCGCCTTCGGTGTTTCGTCCGCGTTTTCCCCGTTTTCTTTTCCGTCAGTGTTCTCAGCGCCTTCCGTATTTCCTGAATTTTTCTGCCGCCATACCTCGCTGAGGCCTCCGGATGCCCTCGTCTCTCCGGGTTCGGCCCACACCGTGCAGCCCGTCCCCAGCATGAAAAGCGCCAGCAGCAACACGGCAGTCCTGCATTTGAATTGTTTTCCTTTCCTTTCTGTCCTGCGGATAAGGCCCATTCCCGTGCCGTCCTTTCTTTACTGACTTCCCCGGAACGCCAGGACACGGAAGAATCCGGTCTGGATCTCCTCCGGGCTCTCCGCGGAATCATAGGCTGTCAGCAGGCCCTGTCCGTCCACGGTCTCCACGGAAGCATTGACCATGTTGCCATTGCTGTTTCGGTACTCCACAATGCCTATTCCGTGCGGCATATCGGAAAGCAGCCTCTGCCGGATGGTATAGGTGGAGCCGACTTTTTCCACCTCCAGGTCACCCAGATGAAGGGCTTCCGCATCCTCCGGCGGGAACGTCAGGACGCCGAGAAGGTCGATCGACTCCAGATTGCTGTAATAGTCAGGGTTAAATTCCCTCACCCCGTCAATGACATTCACGGTGGTGATTCTCCCCTCGTACTCCTCTGTTCCATGCATCCGGACCATCAGAATAAAGGTGCTTCCGGTTGCCTCCTGCACCGTGATCCTGTCTGTGTAATACACGTCAATATCGCTCAGCTCCGTCTCCTCCATGGTGTCAATCCGGAACAGCTGTCCCGGTATGACAGTTACAGAAGACAGATCCTTCGTATACGTGCGCTGTGTTCCCGTTCCCTGCCAGATCGTGTTGTATCCGTAGATGGGATCCCCGCTGCCTCTCACTTCCGCATATGTCAGGAGATAGTTTCCGCCGTCGGCAACCGTGATATCTCTGGTATATTCATCCCAATATTCGGACGTATCTGTCTGCTCCCATTCGGAGAACGCAACCTGTGAAAGGTCTGCAGAGGGCTTACCAGGTACCGGTGTATTCTGTCCGTCCTGTCTGGGTGGCGGCGTATTCTGTCCGCTCTGCCCAGGTGACGGCTCTTTCTGCCCGTCCTGTCCTGCTGTCTGCGTTTTACCGCCGGCTGCAGACAGAACGCCGCTGTTTTCCGGCATGTCAGGCTTCTTCTCCGGCTCGTCCGTCACGGCAGGCGGCTCATTCTTCTGCTCGGGCCCGTCTGTCACGGCAGGCGG
>CAMODP010000162.1 GCA_946611445.1 uncultured Eubacterium sp. | reverse complement strand
TTTTTTACAGTAGCTCCGGGCTTTGCAATTCCCGGAGCGGCGTATACAGGACAGCTGTCTCTTATGCTGCCTCGGCTGTGGCTACGATCTTGTAGTAATCACTGAAGTAGCTGTACTCCGTATTTGTGGTCTGGCAGAAGGAGAGGACGTCGATGCGTTTCTCGCTTTCCTTGTAGAAATAGGTGAAGTATCCCTCCAGCTCCATGCCTTCGATTTCGCAGGCTACGTGGAGGATGCGGCCGGGATATCCGGCGACTGTGACGTCCAGGGAGGACAGGATTTCCGGATTTTCCAGCGTGCTGATAATGCCTTCGTCAAAATCATCCTTTTCAGCTATAAAGGTGTCTTCGGAAACAGCCTCCGGCAGGTCTGTGTACATTGTCTCCAGAAAAGCGACAGCCTCGCCCATTTCCGCATAATAGTATTTATTGTCGTCAGTAGACATGTCCGTATATTCCTCTGAGAAGCTCGGGGGAACTGACAGACGGATGCCGTCGAATACGATGGTGGAATTGGAGGCCGTGTTGAATTCGTTTTTTTCAATGCGCTGTACATTCAGATCCGCGAAAGCGGTGCCGGTGAGCAGTACGGCAGCTGTGCATACCGACAGGATTCCGGTTGCGATACGTGAGATTTTTTTCATAGACCTTTCCTCTTTCCTTACTGTTCTTAAATGATTTCTTTTAGCAACATCCTTATTGTAACACATCTCTCCCGTGTTTTCACTATGTGAATTGCTGTTCCGGCTCAAATCAGAAAGGGTTCTGTTTCAGAGCATACGGACTCTTTCTTTTTTCGGCGGAATAAGGTATAGTAAGAGTCTGTAAAACAGGAGCGAAAAGGAGAGTTATGACATATCTTGACGCGCTGAACAGACAGCAGAGAGAGGCCGTGGAGCACACGGAGGGACCGCTGCTTATACTGGCGGGGGCCGGATCGGGCAAGACCAGGGTCCTGACCTGCCGGATTGCGAGGCTGATCGATACCTGCGGCGTAAATCCATGGAACATTCTGGCCATCACGTTTACCAACAAGGCGGCCGGGGAGATGCGGGAGCGGGTGGACCAGCTGGTCGGACAGGGATCGGAGAGCATCTGGGTTTCTACCTTTCACGCGGGGTGCTGCCGGATCCTGCGCCGTTTTATCGACAGAATCGGCTATGACAACACGTTCACGATTTATGATACAGATGACTGCAGGCAGGTGATGAAAGAGATCATCCGGACACTGGAGCTGGATCCCCGCGTCTATAAGGAGCGCGCCCTGCTGGCAAAGATCTCCGCTGCCAAGAACAATATGGTTACGCCTGACGAGATGGAGCAGGAAGCATACCGCTGGGAGCAGAAGCAGCTGGTTCGCGTCTGGCGGGCGTATGAGGAGCGCATGCGTAAAAACAACGCGCTGGATTTTGACGACCTGCTCGTCCTGACTGTCAGGCTGTTCCGGGAAGCGCCTGATGTGCTGGAGTACTGGCAGGAGCGCTTCCGCTATATTCTGATTGATGAGTACCAGGATACGAATACGGTCCAGTTCGCGTTTGTGAAGGCGCTGGCCTCCCGGTACAGGAACCTGTGCGTCGTCGGCGATGACGACCAGTCTATCTACAAATTCCGCGGCGCAAATATCCGCAATATTCTGGATTTTGAAGAGGCTTTTCCGGGAGCGAAGGTGATCCGGCTGGAGCAGAACTACCGGTCGACGCAGAATATCCTGAACGCGGCGAATGAAGTGATCCGGCACAACGAGGGAAGAAAGGAAAAGACCCTCTGGACGGAGAACGGAGACGGAAGCCTCGTCCGGTTCCGCCAGTTTCCCACCGGCTTTGATGAGGCGCAGTTTGTGGCAGAGGAGATTGCCGCCCGTTACCGCAGGGAGGGCCATACCTGGCGCAGCTATGCGGTTCTGTACCGCACGAACGCGCAGTCCCGTCTGTTTGAGGAAAAGATGATTACTGCCGGCGTGCCGTACAAGATCGTGGGCGGCGTCAATTTCTACGCGCGCAGAGAGATCAAGGACATGCTGGCCTATCTGAAAACCGTGGACAACGGCCGGGATGACCTGGCGGTGGAACGCGTGATTAATGTGCCGAAGCGGGGCATCGGAGAGACGACACTCGCCAGGGTGCGTCAGTATGCCTATGAAAACGGCATGACGATGTATGAGGCACTGGAGGAGGCGGACCGGATCGGCGGCATCTCCAGGGCGCTTGCCGGCATCCGCAGCTTTACGGGCCTGGTCAGCAGGCTTCGCGCTGCAGCCGGGTACCTGAATGTCGCAAAACTCATCGAGATGATCATCTCAGAGACCGGCTATGTGGCTGACCTGGAAAAAGAGGGAACCGACGAGGCGAAGGCCCGGATCGAGAATATCGACGAACTGATCTCCAAGGCGGCCGGTTTTGACAGGGAGACTTCCGCCGTCAGCGATCCGCATCCGGACACGGAACAGGAGCGTCTGCCTGCCATGACAACTGCGCCTGAAAAGGTGATCGTGCTGTCGGAGGAAGCGCCGCAGCCCAAGGGCGAAGGCCGGGAACGGCTGGGCGAATTCCTGCAGCAGGTGTCCCTGGTGGCGGATATCGATACGGTGGACCCGGACGGCGACTATGTCCTGCTGATGACGCTGCACAGCGCGAAGGGCCTGGAATTTGACTCCGTCTATCTCGCCGGCATGGAGGAAAATACATTTCCGAGTTACATGGCCATCCATTCCGCGTATGGGGATGAGGAAAGCGAGAATGAAGAGATAGAGGAGGAGCGCAGACTCTGCTATGTAGGCATCACGCGGGCCAGAAAGGACCTCACCCTGACAGCCGCGCAGATGCGGATGGTCAGGGGGGAACCCCAGTTCCTGACGGCCTCCCGCTTTATCCGGGAGATCCCCAGGGAGTACATTGAACTGGAGCGGGAGACGACAGATGTGCGCAATTTCATGAAACCGCCCCGGATCGAGCCGGACAGCATTTTCCGGTTCGGGAGAGGCGGAAGCTCCTTCGGTCAGAGAGAGACAGGAGGAGCGGGCAGAGGGATGACTCCGGGCGGTGCCCGGCAGAAGCCCTTCGCCATGCGGCAGTTCACGGTTAAGAAAGCGGAGCGCCTTGATTACGCGGAAGGCGACCGGGTACGGCATGTCAAGTTCGGAGTGGGCGTCGTGACCCGGATCGCGGACGGCGGCAAGGACTATGAAGTGACTGTAGATTTTGAAAAGGCCGGGACGAAGAGGATGTTTGCTTCGTTCGCGAAGCTCCGGCGTGTCGGTGATGACGGACAGGGGGGAGAGATTTGAAGCTGTTAATCGCTGTGCTGGTCTTTGGACTGATCTGGCTGTGGCTGGTCCATCCGCGTATGTCCGTCAGCCGGCGGAGACGCTGCAGAAAGCTTGCGGAGTGGAATTACGCGCACCGGGGCCTGTGGAACAGGAGGGAAGGCGTGCCGGAGAATTCCATGGCCGCGTTCCGGAGAGCCGCAGATGCGGGATATGGCATTGAACTCGATGTGCATATGACTGCCGACGGCTATCTGGTTGTGTTTCATGACGACAGCCTGCAGCGTATGTGCGGCGTCGAAGGCAGAATAGAAGAGAGGACACTGGAGGAGCTGCAGGACCTCCGGCTGGCCGGCACGGGCCAGGGAATCCCGCTCCTGACATCCGTACTGGAGATGGTCGGCGGCAGGGTGCCGCTCCTGATCGAGCTGAAGATGCCGGAGAGAGATATATCGCTCTGTCCTGCTGTACAGAACGTATTGAGCGACTATCAGGGGGACTACATGATCCAGTCCTTCAACCCGTTCGGCGTGCGCTGGCTGCGGCGCCGCTGCCCCGGCCTTCTTGTGGGACAGCTTTCCTCCCGCTACACGAAGGAGGACGCGAATTCGGCATTTCTGCGGTTTCTGTCGACGACACTTCTGATGAACACGATCAGCCGGCCGGATTTTGTATCCTACGAGTGCAGCAATACGGATGTGATCGGTTTTCAGCTCAACTGGCGGCTGTTCCGCATTCCGGTTTTTGTGTGGGTCGTCCGTACAGAGGCGGAATTCAGAAAGTACAGCCGTCTGTATGACGGCATTATATTTGAGCAGATTCTCCCGCCTGCGCAGGGGACAGGCGGGCAGGAAGCATGAAGGAGCCGCGTGGAGTAAGATATGATACGCAGATGGTATGAGAAAATCAGGACACTGTGCAGCAAACGTAAGTACTACTGGATCATTCCGGCTTACGCGCTGTTCTATATCTATGCCTTCAGGGTGATCGAGCGGCTCTTTCCGGACTACCGGTACATCCATTTGATCAAATGCCCGCTGGATGACCTGATACCGTATGTTGAGTTTTTTGTCATTTTTTATTTCAGCTGGTTCATTTTTATGTTCCTGTCCTTTGTCTGGTTCGTCTTTATAGACAAGGATATAGGCGATTATTATCGCTATTTTTTCCTGGTCGGCACGGGCATGACGATTTTTGTCATCGTGTCTGCTGTCTGGCCGAACGGG
>CAMODP010000161.1 GCA_946611445.1 uncultured Eubacterium sp. | reverse complement strand
GTATGGACTTCCGTCACCTCAGAGCAGGGTACCGCTCGAAACTCCGGAGTTTTCTGTATGAAAACTCCTCCGTCTCGCTCTTGATCGGGCTGTGTATACCCGATCTCGTCCCTGCTCTGCGGCGCCGGCAGCCCAACGGCTGTCTGCGCTTGCTCCAATGCAGGCCTTACGGTGTGAAGCCCCCTTCTCGGATTGCTGTGTACGATGTCACTCTGCGTAATCCCGGCTTTGCCGGAATGTACTGAAAAAGGAAAAATGTTCTGTCGGCTGCGATTTACAGCCAGTGCAGCCCAGGAGAACACCCATGTGGACGCATTCAGCGAGTACGTGTCTGAGACCGGCCGAGTCTTGGACGGCCGGGCCTTTATTTGGCCCGGGCTCCTTAGACGAGCAGGCTCCGGCCGGCGGAGCAGCGGACATCTGGGTGTTCCCCGGGGGTGTAACGGCGTTCGTTTAAGTTCATTTTTTATAACCTATAAATCTGACAGTTTTTTGGGGAATAAGGATTATGGAAGAAAACAGAATACAGGACTTGCAGGAAGAAAAAAGCATGTGCGGACACGCGGAAGGCGACCATGACCATCATGAGCACGGACACCATCACGAACATGATCACCATGAGCACGAGCACCATCACGAGCATGACCACCATGAGAACGAGCATGACCACCATGAGCACGGGCATGACCACCATGAGCACGATCATCATCATGAGCACGAGCATCATGACCATGATCACCACCACGACCACGGCGTCCCGTCTCTGGAGATGTCTTCTCACGAGCAGGCTGTGATCGCCACCGTGCGCTGCATTATACCCGGCAGCTATGAAGAAGCCGTGAACGCGCTGAAGGAGGCTATGCGCAAAACGGCCGCCGAAATCGAAGAAAACGGCGGCCTGATCGGACATGTGAAAGCATTCGCGCGGGAGGAAAACAGGAGCTGCATGATCTCTATCCCTGAGGCAGACGATGTGCAGGTCAAGGAGACAGCATCTCCGTGCGTCCACGTGGAATGCGCCAATATTGTATTTGCACTGACTCCGGATGAACTGGAGACCATCGTGCGGACTCATTTTGCCCCCTGGCTTTCCTGATCCGCACACAGCAGCTCTGTCGGTGCTTTGGCCGGTTTACAGCCCTGCTTCCCGGCTGAAGATCCGCGTGCTGTAAGTTTTGAGGCCGCTGTGCAGCAGCAGGCCGAGCAGACCGCAGGAGATGATCTCGCCGATGCCGACCGTGAGCATCATGAGCGGAATCGGCAGATTGACGCCATAACCGAAGCGCAGGACAAACGGAACGATTACCGTGTTGGCAGCGATCGGGGGAAGAACGGCGTAAAAGGGGATGTGATGCCTGGTGACCGCAAGGGTGCGAAGCTTCCAGGTCCCCCAGGCGCCGATGAGTGTGGCCAGGCTGCCGAACAGGATGTCGGGAAGGATGGCACCTCCGAGGATATTGCCCACAAGGCATCCCACAAAGAGGCCCGGTATGGCTGCGGGGGTAAAGACCGGCAGAATTGTCAGCGCCTCAGAAAGCCTGACCTGGATCTCCCCGAATGAAAATGCGGCGAACAGATACGTCAGAACGACGTAGATGGCGGCAATCATGGCCGCCTGTGTCAGAAACAGAACTTTTTTGTCTTTCATATGCGGTTTTCTCCTTTAGTTTTGTTTTACGTGAGGAAGGTCTCGAACTCACGGCATCTATGGAGAATACCACAGGAGAGGGAAAAGAGCAAGTGATTCGTAATCTTGTTTTGTCGAGTGAAGTACATGTTTTTCAGGAAGGAGAGTGTTTTATGCGTGATCCGGCTGTTGAAAAGCCGTTTTCCCATATCTGCGCAGGGCTGCTTGCCCATGTGGATGCCGGGAAAACCACTTTGTCGGAGAGCCTGCTGTATGAGACCGGGAGAATCCGGCGTATGGGCAGGGTAGACCACGGGGACGCCTTTCTGGATACATTTGAGCTGGAGAAGAAGCGCGGGATTACCATTTTTACAAAACAGGCGGAGCTGACGGTAGGCGGGCGTCCGGTTACGCTGCTGGACACACCTGGTCATACCGACTTTTCTCCCGAGACGGAGAGGACGCTGCAGGTGCTGGATATGGCCATACTTCTGATCAGCGCCGCTGACGGCGTGACCGGACAGGTGAAGGTCCTGTGGAAGCTCCTGCGGCACTACCAGGTGCCGTCATTCATCTTTGTCAATAAGATGGACCAGCCGGGCGCGGACGAGGAAAAGCTTATGCAGGATCTGCGGCGGGAGCTGAGCCCGCTGTGTGTAAAAGTGTCCGGAAGATCCGAAGGATACGGGGAAGAGACGGACGGAAAGGCGGAGGAACCCGGGGATCCTTACAGACTGTGCCTCTCTGAGGAAGCGATGGAAGACCTGGTGGTCGCGGATGAGGATCTGACCGAGCGCTACCTGCGTGGGTACATTCCGGAGGACGAAGATATACGCGCACTGATCGCCTCCCGAAAGGCATTTCCCTGCTTTTTTGGATCTGCTCTGCGCCGGCAGGGGATTGCGGCCCTTCTGGAAGGAATCGCGCGGTTTGCGCCTGATCCGGAGCGGCAGGAGACGTTTGGGGCAAGGTGCTTTAAAATCTCGGCGGATGAGCAGGGCAGAAAACTGGCCTGGCTGAAAATCACAGGCGGTACCCTGCGGGTGCGCGACGCGTTTCCCACAGCGGCAGACGGAGGTCTGGAAAAGGTCACCAGGATCAGGATCAGCGAAGGAAGCGGAGGGACCGATGTACAGGCGGTTTCTGCGGGCTCTGTGTGTATAGCGTCCGGACTGTCCGGTATACGGGCCGGAGACGGGCTGGGAGCGGACGCCGGCTGCCACGCCTCGGTGCTGCAGCCGTTCAGCACGCGGCGCATTCTCCTCGAAGAGGGCTGCGATCTGACCGCGGCGCTTCAGAAGCTGCGCCTTCTGGAAGAAGAGGAACCGATGCTGCACATTGCCTATGATCCCTCTGACGGGGAGATAACCGCGCAGATCATGGGACAGGTGCAGACGGAGATCCTGCAGGAAATACTCCGGGAAAGATTTGACCTGCGCGTGAGGTTTGGCCCCGGGAAGATCCTCTATAAAGAGACAGTGGCCGAACCGGTCGAGGGAGTGGGACACTACGAGCCCCTGCGGCATTACGCGGAGGTCCACCTGCTGCTGGAACCCACGGGCCCCGGCAGCGGTCTGTCATTTGCGTCCTCCTGCAGTACAGATGTGCTGAAGCTGAACTGGCAGAGACTGATTCTGTCCCATCTGCAGGAAAAGACCTTCCGCGGCGTACTGACTGGTTCGGACATTACAGATATGCGCATTACGGTGACAGGCGGCCGGGCCCATGAAAAGCACACTGAAGGCGGTGACTTCCGGGAGGCTTCCTGGCGGGCTGTGCGGCAGGGCCTGATGATGGCGCAGAGTGTGCTTTTAGAGCCCTGGCTTTCTCTGGAAGCAGAAGTTCCCGCCGAGAGCACAGGCAGAATTCTGACAGACGTGCAGCGCATGGGCGGAAATGCCGCGGTCACCGCAGTCTCGGAATCGGGAAGAGCGGTGATCGAAGGCGCGGTTCCGGCCTCGTCCGCGGCATCCTATCCGGAGGAGTTTACGGCAGCGGTCCACGGGGCAGGAAGACTGGAGCTGTCCCTGAAGGAATACGCGCCTTGCCGTGATCCGGAGGCGGTCATTGCGGCGGCGGGATATGACCCTGACGCAGATACCGACCAGCCTTCCTGGTCTGTATTCTGTTCGCATGGCGCGGGCACGCCTGTCCCGTGGAATCAGGTGAGAGAGTACATGCATGTCGATACCGGCTGGAGGCCGGATGCCGGCGGCAGAAAACCGGAAGACACGAGCAGATCCGGGACTGACAGGGCGGAAAGCCGGCCGGAATCCTGGAAAGAGAGGCAGCGCCGCTTTGGAGCGGAAGAGGCGGAACTCCGGCAGATTTTTGAAAAGACGTACGGAGAATCCTCACCGTGGGAAGGCAGACGCGCTGTACAGGAAGACGATTTCAGTCCGGCCGGCGGTGCTGCTGCGCGCGCAGACGAGGCGCGGGAAAGCGCGCACCCGCGAAACAGAAAGACGCTGAAGCGGAAACCTGCGTGTCTGCTGGTAGACGGCTATAATGTCATATACGCGTCGGAAACGCTGAAGGAACTGGCCGGAGACAATCTGGACGCGGCAAGGGAAGCCTTGCTGGATGCCCTGTCAGACTATCACGGCACGCGCGACGGCGAGCTCATCGTCGTGTTTGACGCATGGCGTGTCCCGGGAGGGAATGAGCGGAGTTTCGCGTTCCGGAATCTGCATGTGGTTTTCACAAAAGAAGCTGAAACGGCGGATGCCTATATTGAGAGAACCGTGCACGCCATGGCATCCTCTATGGAAGTGACGGTAGCGACTTCGGACGCTCTGGAGCAGGTGATTATTCTCGGAGAGGGTGCCCGGCGGATGTCAGCCCGGGAACTGCTGGATGATATCCGCGCGGGGAAGGACGCTGTGCGGACGGAATATATCGGGCGGCAGAGGAAC
>CAMODP010000160.1 GCA_946611445.1 uncultured Eubacterium sp. | reverse complement strand
CGGCTCAGCACACATTCTACCACAAACAGCAGGATGCCGGCTGCGCTGATGGCGGCACCTTCCCGCAGGAGCGGTGTGTGATATGTCAGTGTGACATGGCTCTCTCCCGCCGGCACCTGTATAGCCTGAAAGCCGTAATCTGCCCGCGTGACGGGAACAGTTTCTCCGTCTACGGCTGCTGTCCAGCCCGCGTCGAGCGGCACGGACACGAAGAGCATCTGCCTCCCGTCCGCATTCACATCTGCGTACAGATGACCATCATCGCCATCCCGGTAGAAATCTACGCCGTGATCTCTGTAGTAAGTCCTGCTCCCGCTCTCGTTCACGTTTACGGAATCTGCAGCCTTCTCACCGCTCTCGTTCGTGTCAACGGAATCTGCAGCTTCCCCACCGTTCTCCGCAGATCCGGCGTCTGCTCCGGAAGCTGCCGCTTCGCTGTTTCCGGCGCTGTCTGTTTCCAGCTCCTCCGGTATCTCCTCCAGCACCAGGCAGTCCTGCATCACGGTCTGCCGCTCCGCCGGCTCCATATCTTTCAGGGCATCCTCGGTCGTAAACCGGTCAAAGAGGATCCCCAGCCCGCCGGCCAGCTCATTTTCATACACGTACACACCTCGGTCTGACACCAGGCGGTAATCCGGATGGTTCAGCGTCGGACCTGCCGTGCTCATAATGTAGCGCACGTTCATCAGGGCCGCCATCCGGCTGTTTCTGTAGTCGTTCCGGAACACCACATAATTGTGCCCCAGTCCCTCCAGGTACATGATGCCCGGCCACACTTTGTGGATAAACTGGACGACATTTTTATTGTATGTAGTATTGTAGTAGGACACACCCGGATAATCCTGCCCCTGCGGCTCATTCCAGAGCATCTTGTCTGAGAAGGTTTTATCCGTGCGCACCACAGATTCACCCGCGTCGCGCACATAGTCCAGGCCGGCCTGCGACCACATGAGGCGTCCGTTCTGCGTCACCATATCATCCAGCGTGGCGATGCCTGTGGCATTGACAGTGATATAGGCGTCTGTCATGACATTGACCAGGACCATACAGGCCGTAACCAGCAGGGCCAGCTCACGCAGATGTCCGGTCTGCCCCTGCGCCCGCAGAGCGAGCGCGTCCCGCTTCTGCTCCCGCAGGCCTGATCCATCCCGCTTCCGTTTCCACAGACTGAGAGCGGTCACCATCGCCAGGAACAGCAATGCCCCGGCCAGGGTCAGCACAAAATGTCTGTAGAGATGGAACACATCCATCGCCACCCTGTGCCGGAAGAAGTATGTGAATCCGACAACCAGCAGGACCCACGCCGCCAGCAGCGAACCGACATGGAAACCGTCGATCCTGTCGAGAACAGAAGCCAGGATAAACGCCGCGAAGGGAATGAAGATGAATGCATACCGTGTAGCCAAGTTGACGCCCTTGTTAAAAAGCAGCGCCGTGACCGGCGAGAACAGCAGAAACGCCGTCAGCACCGCACCCGCGGCATACGTTTTTTTCCTTCTGGAATACCCGATCCCTTCCGCAAAAAACAGGATCAGCGCGGGCAGGGTCAGCAGGGAGAAAAACAGCTGGATATGCTCGATGTAGCTGACCGGCCCCTGATAATTCAGCTCTGTACCGAGAAAATTGTTGGAGAGCATCCGCAGAAGGATCCAGTTATCCTGATCCTTCCCGTACAGCAGCCCCTGCTCCCGTATCCTCTGGAAAATCGAGACCGAACCGGACAGCCGGCTGGAGACCTGCGTAAACTGGTAATAGACCGGCAGAACGATCACCGCCGCCATAAGAGCCGCGCTGACAACGCTCAGCACAGTACGGCCAAGAATCCGCAGGACATCCGGTGCGGTCTTCGCCTCCGGACCTTTTTCCGTCCGCAGGATAAAAAGGCGGATCACCAGATACAGGGCACAGGCCAGGGCAATCATATAGCTGATATAGATACTGAACAGCAGACACGCCGCCACCGCAGCCGTCAGCCCGAGAGAAAACCTGTCCTTCCTGATGCTCCGCTCCAGCAGCCAGAAAATAAGTGATACAAAGACACATGCCGTGGCAAAAAAGTAGTGTGTGCCCCAAAGCATGATAAAACCACAGAACGAGCAACAATACGCCGCCAGGACCTTCGCCTCACTGCGCAGGGAAAAGCAGTCGAGGAAACGCATCACGAACCATCCCGTCATGCAGCACTTCAGAAGCTGCATAACCGCCAGAGAGGCATACATCGCCCTGTCCATGCGCAGAACGCCGAAAAGATAGAACGGAATATTGAACGGGTCCATAATATGACCCTGATTATTCAGCAGATCCAGTCCGAACCCGATGTTGAACTCCCACAGAGAAAAGTCACCGTTTCGCAGTTTATACACGACATTCAGCATCGATCCGATGTACTGCTGGACCGTATCACTGCCGGACCCGTAAAACACATAAGCCAGTCCCTGAAGGAACATGCCGCGGTATACATACAGACCTGTCAGGAGCATAAGCAGCGTCAGACACAGATACGGATGGGCTGTCACGGCTGAAAGCAGTCCGGTTCTGCCGCGCTCACGCTTTTGATCTTTCATAGCTGTCTCCCCTTTTTTCACCCGGGTTCCTGCAGCGGCAGGAACAGCAGCTCTTCACCGTCTTCACCGGCGGCGTGAATGCCCTGCAGCACTGCCCTCTCCAGACCTCCCAGGTCCTCTCTCGTACCGGCCTCGATGTAATATCTGGCAAAATACGGCTGCGGACCGCGGATGCCGACTGTATCCCCGTTTTTGCAGAAAAGATGCGTCTCCCTGACGCCCGGCCAGCCTGCGATTTTTTCCATGGCTGACTGATCCGTCACGACGCCTTCCCGGATGGTCGTCAGATAAATGCCTTCCGCCCACCGGCTGCCTTTTGCGCTGTATCCTTCAAAACGCCGGACCGCAGCGTTCCGGTCGCAGACGAGATCCAGCAGCAGTTCTTCAATATCCATCCCTGCGGACATCTCCGTCAGTTCATGCTCGAATCCGAAATACCGGGCTGCGATCTCACAAACCTGGATCTCCCGTCCGTCCCAGAAGCACTGCATGGCCATGGGCCCCCACATCTGACCGGTGTGCGCGGCATACCGCTGCAGAATATCCGTCACCGGACCGCAGACCTCGTCAAATACATCAGAGGGATAACGGTTTGCGTAGTTGATCGGAATTGCGTCCGTCCGCCACGGGGCAGTCTCCCGGTCGGCGACAGACACCAGATGCAGCTTTCCGTCTGCCAGAAATGCCTGGCAGTTCAGCTCCCGCCCCAGAGACAGCGTCTCCAGCAGCGCGCACCCGTCCCCGGAGTACTGCGCGCTGTCCGCAAAATACTGCTGCAGTTCGGCGACAGTATGTACCACGTGCATCCCGCGGGAGCCGTAGCTGTCCACCGGCTTGAGCAGCGCCGGAAAATGAATGCCGGCGGATCGCAGGGCCGTCTCCAGTGCATCAGCCTTTGCTGCGGCATCCGGCCCTGCCGGGTTTTCCGCTTTTACTGCGGGTTCCGTCCCGGCCAGCATATCCTCTGACAGCCGGATATACGCGGGCACCGCGATGCCCAGCTTCCGGCAGATGCCTTTCGTCACTTCTTTATCGCGATACGCAGGCAGCATATCCGGATCCGCGTAGCAGGGCAGTCCTGCCTGCGCGGCAATCTTTACCATACACTCAAACATCAGATCGGAAAAGCTCGTGATAATGCCGTCAATCTTTTCCTTCCGGCACAGCTCCGCGATCCTTTCCGTCTCCCGCACATCCACGGTCCACGCCTGATCCGCGTACGCTCTCGCGGGCCCGTCCGGATAGCCGTCACAGGCAACTGTGTACAGGCCTCTGGCCCGGGCCTTTTTCACCAGGCCGCTCAGTTCAAACAGAGACCCCAGAATCAGAAGACGCTCCATGCTCATTCACCTCATTACGAGCTTCATGCTCATATACCTTTTTCACGATAAACTGCGGTTCAGAATTGATACACATAAAAATCCTGCCCAGATATTCTCCGATAATGCCAAGCATGATCATTGTCATCCCGAAGAAGAAAAGCATCAGGCAGACCAGCGCCGAATAGCCCTGCGGCACCGTGGGATCGGCGATCCGCCGGACTATCGTCACCACCGCAAAAAGAAACGCGAACAGCGTCATCAGAATGCCTGCGACGCCGGCGATCCGCAGCGGCTTGACCGTAAAATTCGTAAAATTCGACCACAGCTTCACCAGCGATTTGAAGCTGTACCCGGACTGCCCCTCTGTCCGCTCAAAATGTTCAATTTCTACATTGGCGATATTCCGCGTGGTCCGGAGGAAAAGTCCTTCCATAAAGGAATACGCGTAGCGGTAATTCATGATCTCATTGACGATCGTCCGCCGCGCCACCCAGAAGCTGGTAAACGCCATGCCCTTGGGCTTGTTCAGGAACACCTCCTCGAAGCGGTCGTCCATATGCGTCAGGAGGTTGCGGAATCCGCTGTGCTTCTTCTGAAAATATTTCCCCAGCACCACATCATACCCTTCCTCCAGCTTTTCCAGCAGGAGCGGGATGTTTTTCGGATGGGT
>CAMODP010000159.1 GCA_946611445.1 uncultured Eubacterium sp. | reverse complement strand
GGCAGCATCAGCACCTCGGCCCTGGTCACGGGCATGGCGGTATTGAACCCTTCCGCACTTTCAAAGCGCATCGTGCCGTCTGCATTTACAGCTTTCTGAGAAGCATTGATAAACCGGACCTGTCCGTCCATGGTCCAGACCTTGAACAGCGCCTTCACGCCGGAGTCAAAGCCTGCCTCAGACAGGTCGCGCATGCTTCCGGGATTCAGAATATCCGCGGTAAAACGGACATTATTCATCCAGTTTTCAAAAACATAACTTTCCCCGACAGGGATCGTTATCGTACCGTACTTGCTCCAGGACATCAGGAAACGCCGGACCTCCGGTGCCTCGGGGTGATGCCGGACGGTCACGCTTTCACTGGAAATGCCGGATTCCGTCCCTTCCGCGCGCAGCTCATGCACACTGAAACCGGCACGCGTATTTGCCAGTGTCAGCTCGGCATTCCATTTTCCGAAGCGGTCCGCAAGCGCTGATCCGACCGGAATATCCCCGTCATAAAGCATGACCGTCTCATCGGGCAACGCGCCTCCGAAGACTCTGACCGAGTCTGACGCCACATAGTTGGAGAAGCTGGCAATGCTGGCGCCCGGCCTGCTGATGCGGACGGCTCCTACCTTCTGATTATAGAAAGTGCCTTCTCCGGCAGCGGCGTCCACGCTGATATCCAGTTCGATATCCCGGGCGAGATCAGACGGTTTCAGATACAGTGTAAAATCCGCCGGAAGTCCGATATCACCGGCATTTGCCACTCTGGTCTGGTTCCAGTTGTCTTCACCCCATTCCTCCAGGTCATATTGTTTCCCATTTACGAAAAAGCTGTCCAGAATTGCTGTGGCAGCCGCATCGGAGCTCGTTTTACCGGGGTAGATCTTGATCGCGCTCAGGCTTCCGCGCCCCAGGTTGGCATCCAGGCCGATATGCCCTGTGACCGCGATCAGATCCGAAAGAGAACCGAAGGAATCACGGTTTACACTCATGGAGCTGTTCGGCTGGGTCACATAGACTCCGTTTTCATAATCGCTGCTGCTTAAGACGATGGATCCAAGGTCAGTCAGGACACCGTCGGTGAAATCCACGCTGATCCTCTTCAGCGCGGGATCCTGGTCCCCCAGCCGGTCATACCTGTAACAGAAGCTCTGGTTGGAGGGCACGAGAACGCCCGTATAGCTTCCCTTCGGCATGCCGTCTTTTCGCATAAAGGCAAAATCTTCTTTGACTCTGGTGACAACGACAGTGTCTGACGCCGCATAATCACCGCCGGCGTCATACCACATCACGGTGTAGCCGGTGGTCGTCTCGTCTGTTCCAAGGGAAAGCTCCGCCACGGCGCCGGCTTTCAGCTCAGCATTCAGGACCGCAAGGGACTGGCCCTCCGGTACGGTCACCGCGGCTGACGCCGGATCCGCCGGCTCCGCGAGCATGGCGCCATCCGCATAGATCTTTGTGCCGCTTCCTCCGCCGCTTCTGAAGCTGCTGGTCTCCATCTGCTCAAGGCTGATCACACCGCCAAAGCTCCCGCCCCACCAGGTTCCGCTGCCATCACGCCGGGGAGTCTCTGTCCTGACGTACCAGTTTCTGTCGATCCCTCTTTTTGAGGCTGCATTCAGGTATCTGCCCAGCAGTCCCGGATCCGTCTCATCCATTCCGGCGATTTTCAGCTGCACGGCGAAGCTGTCACTGCGGATATGCAGATCATGGACTGTATCGCCTGTGATATCCTCATAGAGATACGTATCCGTGATCCCCATCGGGACCCTGTTCCAGCGGACCGCAAAATCCGCCCTGGTCACGTCGTTGACGCCGGACCAGATTTCCGCGGCGTAAGAACCGTCCTGTCCGGCCTCCACGGTCACATTATAATCCATTCCCCCGGTCTCCCCGGTTGCCGCTGCCGTACCTTCCAGGCTCTGGTGGATCGTCACGAATGCTCCCGCAGCCGGAACGGCATCTGCCCCTTCCCCATAATACACGGTTCCGCTGACCGTGACCTTTTCCGGCCGGCGGCTGATCTCAGCGACCAGCTTGTTTTCTTCTATCCCTCCCGTGAGACTGACGGAGGTATCCGACTGGCTGCTCCAGATATATTTGTAGTAGGCATCCCCGCCCCAGCGGCTGTATGGATAGGCCTTAAGGGAAAGTCCCGTGATCCCGGACGGATCATCGGTATCCACCAGGGCGGGCAGCAGGAATTGATCTCCTGCACCGCCGCTGAGACTTGTGTAATACTCCGCATCGCTGATCACGCTGCCGTCGACCGCGTCCTTCAGTACGATCCCATCGACTCTCGCAAATCCGTCCGCCTTTGTCATGGTGACCGTCATGCCGCCCTCCGGCACATCCTCCGCCTTCAGCGGCGCTGCGGATGCGTCATAATAAGCGATCTCTTTCCGCTTTCCCCCGACCTCGGTCGTCAGGCTCAGGCGAGACCATTCTGCCTGCCCCATGGAAACTGTATAAAAATACCACTCTTCCGGAATCTGCCCGTTGTAATATTTCTGTTCAATGATCGTGGTTTTGGCCGCGAGCTTCTCCTCGTCGGTTTCCGCCGGATCCGTGCCTGCAGTCCCTCCGCCTTCCGGCACCGGGGTGGCTTCCAGATACCAGGTGCCGCTGAAGAAGCCCAGCTCGTCCAGAAGCTCCTGCGGAAACTTCACCGTAACGGGACGGTTGGTATACGCAAAGCTCTGCGGAGTCGTCTGTCCCGCGCCGAAAGGTTTTACAGCGACATGTGCCATCCGGTTGTCGAAGCCGGCATCTTCCGAGACCGCAAAGCGGTATCTTCCGCTTTCGTATTCTTTTCTGACCACCTGCCCCTCTTCCAGCTCTCCCTGGATCACAAGGCCGTCTGTAAAGGCGGTGCCATTGACATTGACAGGTCCGGATCCCCAGCCTCCTTCCTCTGTAAATCCGCCAAGGGCCTTGAACCAGAGATTCGGCCCGATCGTCAGTCTGGAAGCAGCGCCCTCCAGGTAAACGACGTTGCCTGAATAGCGCTCGCTGCCGGAAATGTTGACGAGCAGGGAATGAAAGCCTTCCGAACCCTGCGGCCCGTCGACCGTCAGCGTGCCGTCATAGCATTCCAGCTTACTGATCACGCATTCGCCCTCGACCATGAGCTTCATATCTCCCATGTCGGACATTTCCAGCGAAAGCTCGACATAAGTTTCGTCCGTCATCGAAGAAGCGTCCGTATATTTCGGCAGCGTCGTGTAAAAATCCGTCAGCCAGATCGTATTGGAACTTTCATCATAGCTGACATAGCCGGAGATCGAATCCAGCGCTGCCTGGGGAGCCTCGAAATTTTCCACGAAAGGATCCGCCAGGAGGTCGGTCTCGTAGTAACCGGTCTCCCCGCCAGAGCCGCTTTCGTGATAATACATTCTCAGATAGAGCCAATGGCTTTCTGTAGAAGCCCCTCTGAGCGGGGCAGCCCTCAGGTTGGACGGAGTCGCGGTGTTTAAGTTGTTCAGTCTGAGATTCCTGAGTGATGCACCTGACCTGGTATCCGTGGCTTCGCCGTCTGCTTCCTGAGCTTCCTGCCCGTCCGCGGACTCGATGGTGACTGTACCCGGGACATCCGCCGAATCTGTCGTGAGTGATTCTGAAGCATCCGCCGGATCCGACGCAGCCGTACCTCTGCCCGAAAGTTCAGACGCGATATTCCCGCCGGTATTCAGGTCATTCTCTGATCCTGAAGCATCTCCCGCTCCCTGCACGTCCATGTCCGCACCTGCGGCAGTTTGAAGATCACCGTCGGATACATTTGCATCTGTTTCCGATAAGACCTCAGCAGCTCCGGACATACCGGTCCCGTCAGGAACCGATGTGGCTCCGGTTCCCTGTCCGGAAAAAGTCCCGGACTTATCTTCCGCCGCCACTGCGGTGTCCTGTTCAGCCGGCGTTCCGGATGTATTGTCCGACGCCGCTATGGTGCCTGCCGTTTCTGCGGCGGATCCCGTCATTTCTTCAGTGACGGCAGAAGCTGCCGCTCCGGCACCTGCCGCGCCTGGCTCAGCAAATACCTGTACAGGCATCAGACTGAGCGTCAGGCTGAAGGAGAGCAGGACTGCAGTCATTTTTCTGGCGATTCTCTTCAAAACAGTACCTCCCTGTACGCCGTAACGGCAATGATTGCGCCCGGCATTTTTGTACACAAAAAAGCTCTTCCTGTCCGGAAGGACAAAAAGAGCATAACGCTTAATTCGTTTTCAGATAAGTTCACTCGAGTGCCATCCTGCTGTCAGGCGCCCGGAATATTGTAAAAACTGGCTTTTCCTGCCGTTGGATTCATTTTTCGGAAGCATCATGAAGACTTTCCCGGTAATACTGACTGATCAGCCCGGTCCTGGTCTTCACTCCCGTTTTTTCATAGATGGAGGCAATGTGCCGCTGCAGCATACGCCTTGAAATGAAGAGTTTCTCCGCCATTTCCTGCCCGGATTCCTCTGAAGTCAGCAGCAGGGAAATCACCTCGGATTCCCGTTCTGTCAACCCGTATTTCTCACAGAACCTTGTCCTCCGCTCTTCTTCCGTCAGAGGCATGCCTGCAGGAAGGG
>CAMODP010000158.1 GCA_946611445.1 uncultured Eubacterium sp. | reverse complement strand
GTTTTTCCGAAAAACCGCCGGCCTTTCCGGTGTCTTTGGTTACCATAAAGCGCGCATCCGCGAAATGCAGCAGAGCAATATTCATCTCCAGAGAGAACGGCCCCTGCATACAGATCAGGTGTGAGGCCTGATAGCCCAGCTCCAGCGTAGCCGCCACATTGGAGGCTAACGGCAGAATCCGCGGGTACAGGCGTTCCGCAAAGTCAGGGATCGACGTGAAATGCCGCAGCTCCTTGCTGCCGGTCGTCAGCAGCACATTTCCCTGCGTGCCGGCCAGAAAGGCGGCGGCAGCCGCAGGACTGTCCACCCAGATGTCAGATGCATCAGCTGGGCGGTAGGCCCGGACATCAGGTTCTTCTGAGGCTTTCTGAAAAGACTTCTCAGCCGGGGCGCCTGATTCCTGTACCCCGTAGGTGCTTTCCCGCAGCACGCGGATGTAGCGGATGCCTGTGTTCTCACAGGCCTGCCGGATATTTTTCGTCACGATATCCGCGTACGGATGTGTCGCGTCGATGACGACAGCCCCGGGGGCCGCCTCCGTCCGGAATACCCGCTCCATGTCTTCCTGCTGCAGCCTGCCGTCCCGTATGGTCAGAGAAGCCTGCGGAGCGATCCGGCTGGCGCCGTATTCCGTTGCGGTAAAAACACAGGCCGGAAGCCCGGCGCTTCCGCAGTACTCTGCCAGCAGGACGCCCTCTGTGGTGCCTGCAAAGAGCAGCACCTTATACATTTTTGTAGCCTCTGGGCGTAACCATATGGCCGTTGATTTCTCTGGTCTGGGAATTGCCGATGAAAACTGTCGTGAACATGTTGACTTCCGTGTCACGCAGCTCTCTGAGCGTCATTACCTGACAGCTCTCGCCCTCCCGGCCGATGTTTTCCACGGTTCCGCAAATGGTCTCCGGGGATTTGTACTGCAGCATCAGGTCACAGGCCTTCTGCAGATAGTCTTTCCGCTTGTGGCTGGAGGGATTGTAGAGCACAACGCAGAAATCCGCTTCCGAAGCAGCCAGCAGACGCTTTTCGATCTTCTCCCAGGGGGTCAGCAGGTCTGACAGGGAGATCAGGCAGAAGTCATGGATCAGCGGAGCGCCCAGCACGGCGCCGCCGCCCAGAGCCGCCGAAACGCCGGGTATGATTTTCAGTTCAATATCCGGATATTTCTCGCCCACCTCATACATAAGTCCGGCCATGCCGTACACGCCGGCGTCGCCGCTGCAGATCATGGAGACGGTTTTTCCCTTCGCGGCCTCTTCAAAGGCCATCACACAGCGGTCCACTTCTTTTCTCATCGGCGTGGACAGAAACTCCTTATCCGGCAGATGATCCTTTACCAGGTCGATATACACGGTATAGCCGATGATCGTGTCACTCTTCTGCAGCGCTTCCGCCGCCTCAATCGTCATTTTTTCCCAGGCACCCGGTCCGATGCCGACAACATACATTGTACTCAAAATTCAATACTCCTGTCTAGGAGAGCCACTGCGCAGGTCACGCCGTCCTCTCCTGTTTTTCTGATGATCAGGTGACCGCCGCCGTCGCAGACAGCGCTTCGCTCACACACATTGTCAACGCCGGTCGTCTTTTCCACGAATTCCGACGGGGTAAAAGACCCGTTCAGCTGCTGCAGTTCTTCCGCGGAAAAGGTATGGAAGGGCACTTCCATCCGCCGGCAGAATTCGATCAGCCCCGGCTCGTCCTTTTTCAGGTCAATAGACGCCACCGAAGCAATTGCCTCTGTAAAAAGGCTGTTCTCCCACAGCACATTGTTGACCAGCTTCTCAATTCTGGCTGCAGGCGTATCCCTGCGGCAGCCGATGCCGATCACCAGGCATTTCGGGATCAGCCACAGCGTGTGATCAAAGTCCACACGGCTGAAGGACGGACTGATGTAAAAGCCGAGAGACGTGCCTTCCAGGCCGTGTCCGGTGCTGTCTGCCCGGGCCTTGTCCAGCTTGTCCGCCCACACGATGCCCTCCGGCAGCTCGCCCTTTACCTGGAAATTTGTCCAGAAGCCCACCGGATCTCCGGAAAGCAGGGCTGCGGAGACTTCCTTCGCGTAAGTCATGCTGGAGATCGTCATGTCATTCTTCGTGGCAAATTCATCCACCGCAAACAAGTCATTGACATCGGTCGCTGTCGTGATAACCGGCACCGATCCCAGTTTTGCCGAGATGCGGCGGACCATGTCATTGGCTCCTCCGATATGGCCTGACAGCAGGGCTATGCAGAATTTTCCCTGCTCATCGATCACGATTACGGCCGGATCATAGCGTTTGTCACGCACGTGGGGCGCAATTCCCCGCACGGCGATTCCCGTTGCGCCTATAAAAATAATGACGTCGCTGTCCATGAAGCGTCTGCCGCTCCATTCATGCATGGATTCCGTCACGAGATCGAACATCGACCCGTCCTTCTGAAACCGGCGTCCCTTGCAGTACCACTCCGTAGTAATCAGTTCATCCCATGTGTCATTCAGCAGCAAGGCATTCACACGCTCCGCCAGTTTCCGTCCCGACTGGGTAAAGCATATTCCTGATATTTTCACTGATCTGTCCCCTGTCTGAATTCCGTTGTAAATCCCGGATCATACAGCTTTGAGCGGTCATAGCGGCTGTGCGTCACCGCGTCGCCGATGATCATCAGAGCTGTTTTTGTCACATTGTTCTCTCTGGCTGTCTGCGCCAGGGTGCCGACTGTGCACACATACGCGCGCTCATCCGGCCAGGTTGCCTTGTACACAATAGCCGCCGGCGTGTCTGCCGTGTAGCCGCCTGCGATCAGGCGGCGGCTGAGCTCATCCAGCATTGTGGTGCTCAGGAAAACGACCATTGTCGCGTGATGCGCGGCAAAGGATTCGATGCTCTCCTTCTCCGGCACCGGCGTGCGGCCGGCCAGTCTCGTGATAATCACGCTCTGCGAGACATCCGGCAGCGTATATTCCAGATTCAGCGCGGAAGCAGCGCCGCAGAACGCGCTGACGCCGGGTGTGTAGTCATAGGCAATGCCCTTTTCATCCAGCACGTCCATCTGCTCGCGGATTGCGCCGTAGAGACACGGGTCGCCTGTGTGCAGACGCACTGTCACCAGACCCTCTTTCTCTTTCCTGAACATGACCTCCAGCACTTCTTCCAGCGTCATCTTCGCCGAGTCATAGATATCGCAGCCTTCTCTGCACATCTCCAGCAGCTGCGGATTCACAAGGGATCCCGCATAGATAACGCAGTCCGCCTCCCGGAGGTACTTCTGCCCCCTCACTGTGATCAGGTCCGGTGCGCCCGAACCTGCTCCTACAAAATGAATCATGACCGTATTCTCCTTTTTCTGTTATACCTGTCGCAACATATTTCCAATATTCTTAATTGTCTGCAATCTGTCCAAAGATCCGTCCACGGCGCCTGCTGTTCCGGCTGTGTCGTCAGCACTTGCTGTTCTGGCTGCGGCTTCTCCAACACCTGCTATTTCGGCTGCAGTTCTTCAGCGCATACTTATTCCGGCTTCAACGTCTGTGCATTGATTTTAGCCATCATCTCCTCCGCTCCGGCAGACTGGGCGAGTTTTCCCTTCACTGAGGAAAAGAGCACCAGTTCCGTCTCCACGGCTCCTCTGCACCTGGCATTCAGGTAAAAGACAGCCCGGTCGCAGATGTTTTGCATCGTCCGGTCAAAAAGCTCCCGGCCGCCCTCTTCGAGGATGTCCAGCGCGTCCTCAGTCGTGTTCGTTTCCAGGATGCGCCTTACAAGAGGAAGCTCCGCGCCGGCGCGCACGGCAGCGGCTGCTGTCAGCTCCGCGCGTGAATCCGCGTTGTGTGAGTGGGTATTCATGATACCGCCGGAGACTTTGACAAACTTGCCGATGTGGGCGATAAACAGGATGCCCTTCACGCCCAGGGATTCCGCCATATCCATTGTCTCACCGACAAAGTTGCTGCATTTCATCTCGAAGGTGAGATCGAGATTCCCCATCTCTTTTGAAAACGTCTCCCCGTAATTACCAGGTGTAATAACCAGATACTCTCCGCCGTTCGCACGCAGCATGCGCATCTCGGCGCGAAGACTGTCGATCAGGGCCGTCTCACTCATCGGCATGACGATCCCGCTCGTCCCGAGCACGGAAATGCCGCCGACAATGCCAAGCCTTGGATTGAAGGTCTTTTCCGCGACCTCCTCGCCCTGCGGGATTGTGATCAGCACATCCATGCCTCCCTCATATCCCTGCTCCCGGCACACCTCCTGCACCGACGATGCAATCATTTCTCTGGGTGTCGAATTGATCGCCGCGTTTCCTACCGGCTGGTTCAGACCCGGCTTCGTCACGCGCCCGACGCCTTTTCCCCCTTCAATATGCACGCCCGGGATGCTGCTTCTGGAAACCGTCGCGTAGACAAGTATCCCGTCAGTTGCATCTATATCATCCCCGCCGTCCTTGCGGACCGCGCAGGTGACAGAGGCCGTTGTACGAGAGATATCCTCCACCGCCAGATGGAGCAGGATTCCCTTCGGAGTCATCAGCGCAATCTCTTCTGCGTCAATCCCGGTCAGCAGCATCCAGGCGGCCGCCTTAGCCGCTCCTGCAGCGCACGAGCCTGTTGTATAGCCGCAGCGAAGCTGCTTATGGTTTACGGTG
>CAMODP010000157.1 GCA_946611445.1 uncultured Eubacterium sp. | reverse complement strand
TTCCGAAGGCAGAGATTGACGGCGATATGGGAGACTCCCATGTCGGCCTGCAGGCGCGCATGATGTCCCAGGCCTGCAGGAAGCTGACCGCAGTGATCAGCAAGACAAACTGCATCGTTATCTTTATCAACCAGCTGCGTGAGAAGGTCGGCGTCATGTTCGGCAATCCGGAGACGACCACCGGCGGACGCGCCCTGAAGTTTTATGCTTCCGTGCGCCTGGATGTCCGCCGCATAGAGGCCCTGAAACAGTCCGGCGAGATGATCGGCAACCATACGCGGATCAAAGTCGTAAAGAACAAGGTGGCGCCGCCTTTCCGTGAGGCTGAATTCGACATCATGTTCGGCAAAGGCATTTCGAAGGAAGCTGATATCCTGGATCTTGCCGCCAATCTGAATATTATTCAGAAGAGCGGTGCCTGGTACGCATATCAGGGAGAAAAGATCGGGCAGGGCAGGGAGAACGCAAAGCAGTTCCTGGCCGAACATCCGGACATCTGCGCAGAGGCGGAGAATAAGGTTCGGGAGCACTACGGACTGCCGGCGGATGCGCTTGTCCCGGCTGCGGATACGGCCGGAGCTGCCGGTGAATCAGAGACATCACCGGCAGGAAAAGAGTCCTGACACATGAGACAGAATGCAGGAATAAAACAGAACGCGAGGGAGAAGGCTATGAACCTTCTCCTTTATAAACCCCGCTCCGAAAAGGAACTTTCAGGACGGCTCAGAGACGCGGGATTTTCACCCGAGGAGACGGAGGACGCCGTTTCTTATGTGAAGCGGTTCGGGTATGTGAATGACCGGCGCTTCGCTGAAAACTATGCCCGCAGCAGGCAGGATAAGGCCGGCCTCCGACTCATCCGCATGGAGCTTCGTCAGAAGGGGGTCGGGGATGAGCTGATCGAGGAGGCGCTGGCTGAACTGGATATACAGGAAGAGGACACGCTGGACAGACTTCTGCGGAAGAAGGCGGGCCCGCCGCATGAGATGGAGGAACAGGAGCTGCGGCGGGTGTTTGCTTTTCTTTCGAGAAAGGGCTTTTCGGGGGGCGCCATCATGGGAGCAGTGCGCAGGTACCAGAGCAGTCTGTAGCGCGCTTCCTGCAGGAAAATCAGCAGCTGTCCGGTCCGCTTTTGACACAGGACTTTAGAGACTTTGCAGACAGGGAGGATGAGAGAATGGCATACAAAGCGGCAGTTATCACTGTGAGTGATAAAGGGGCAAGAGGAGAACGCGTGGATACCAGCGGTCCGGCAGTCCGGGAGATGCTCCTGGCGGAAGGATATGACGTAGTGTACACGGCGCTTGTTCCGGATGAGAGAGAGCAGATCAAAGAAGAACTGATCCGGTGTGCGGACGACACAGGCTGTGCGCTGGTGATTACGACGGGCGGGACCGGTTTTTCACCGAGGGATATTACGCCGGAGGCGACGCTGGAGGTTCTGGAGCGCCTGACGCCGGGGATTCCGGAAGCCATGCGCGCGGAGAGCATGAAGATCACGCCGCACGGATGCCTGTCCAGAGAGACGGCAGGCATCCGGGGCAGGACGCTGATCGTCAATCTTCCGGGAAGCGAGAAAGCGGCGCGGGAGAATCTGGCGGCTGTCCTTCGCCCGCTGCGCCACGGTATCGACATGCTCTGGTCTGAGGGATCTGCAGACTGCGGAAAATCCTGAAAAGCAGACGGACGGAAAGTGAAAAATCAAAAATGATGTCTGTATTTGTTTACTTTCATGCGTCCCGTGTTTATAATAAACACAGTTATTGTATATTTTCACGATAACTGCGCCATTCGCGCTGAACTATTCGAAAACAGTACCGGGAACAGGTATTCCTGTGTTGTACGGTTTGAGAAGAGCGGGAGCAAAGGAGGAGAGAACAATGGACGGCAGAGAACTTATACAGAGCGGACAGACAGCGCTGGGAATTGAACTGGGATCTACCCGCATTAAGGCGGTGCTGATTGATCTGGAGGGCCGTGTGCTGGCTGTCGGATTCCACGACTGGGAGAACAGCTTTGTGAACGGCATCTGGACATACAGTCTGGAGGATATACATACCGGCATACGCAGCTGCTATACCTCTCTGAGAAAGAATATCGAAGAGCAGTACGGCATCACGCCGGAGACCTACGGAGCAATCGGCATCAGCGCCATGATGCACGGATACATGCCTTTTGACAAAGACGGAAATCTCCTGTCCATGTTCCAGACCTGGAGAAACACGAATACGCAGCAGGCTGCGGATGAGATGACGGAGCTCTTTGATTTCAACATTCCGCTCCGGTGGACCAGCGCGCACCTGTATCAGTGTATCCTGGACGGTGAAGAACACCTGCAGAAGGTGGATTTTGTCACCCTGCTGAGCTCCTACATTCACAGAAAGCTGACCGGCCGCCGTGTCGTCGGCGTAGGTGACGCGTCCGGCATCTTCCCGATAGATTCCGATACCAATGACTATGATGCCGTGATGGTAGAAAAGTTTGACCGGCTGATCGCGGAACACGGGTATTCCTGGCGCACGCGCGATGTTCTGCCGGAAGTGCTGGTTGCCGGCGATGACGCGGGCTGCCTTACTGAAGAAGGCGCTGCCTTCCTGGATGAATCCGGACATCTGAAGCCGGGCATCCCCATGGCGCCGCCGGAGGGAGACGCAGGCACGGGTATGACGGCGACAAATTCTGTCGCGCCGGGAACCGGCAATGTCTCGGCAGGCACCAGTACCTTCGCCATGATCGTGCTGGAGAAAAAACTGTCAAAGCTGCACAGAGAAATTGATATGGTGACGACGCCGTCCGGCAAGCCCGTTGCCATGAGCCATGCCAACAACGGCACCACGGACCTGAATGCCTGGGTCGGGATTTTCAAAGAGTTCTGCGACCTGATGGGAATCCAGGCGGATATGGGGGAGCTGTTCGGCAAGCTGTACACCAATTCCCTGAACGGTGATCCGGACTGCGGCGGCGTGCTGGCATACGGTTATTATTCCGGCGAAAACATTACCAACCTTCATGAAGGCCGTCCTCTGCTGGTGCGCACACCCGAGAGCCGGTTCACGCTGGCCAATCTGATGCGTTCCCACCTGTACACTTCGCTGGGAGCCGTAAAGCTCGGCATGGATATCCTGATGAAGGAGGAAAAAGTAAAGATTACCCGCATCATGGGCCACGGCGGCTTCTTCAAGACGAAGGGCGTCGGACAGCGGTATCTGGCGGCAGCGGTCGGGGCACCGGTCACTGTTATGGATACAGCCAGTGAGGGCGGCCCCTGGGGCATGGCCCTGCTCGCGGCATATATGATCGCCGGCAAACCTCAGGGCATGAGCCTGGAGGCATTCCTGGAGGAGAAGATATTCTCCGGTCTGGCAGGATCCACCATCGAGCCGACGGCAGAAGAGATTGAGGGCTTTGAAGTCTTCACCAGGCATTATTCTGACGCGCTGGATGTAGAGCGCGCAGCTGTTGATGCAGTGAAGTGGTAAGACATGTTCTGAATGGAAGGAGAAAACCATGTTAAAGGATTTCAGCAAGGCGAGCCCGCCCGATGATGATGAACTGCGAAAACAGCTCAAACTGGAAAAGGAAAAGCTTGCCGGCTATCAGATGAAGATCAAAGAGGCAAAGCTTCCCGTAATGGTGATTTTCGAGGGCTGGGGAGCTGCCGGCAAGGGCTATGTGATCGGAAAGGTTATACGGAATATTGATCCCCGCTTTTTCCGTGTGAAGACGATGGCTTCGCCGACCGCGGAAGAAAAACGGTATCCGTTCCTGTACCGCTACATGCTGGAGATACCGGAAGCCGGAAAGTTCACGTTTTTTGACTCCTACTGGATGCAGGAAGTTACTTCTCAGCAGATGAGCGGCAAATCCGACAGGGAGACATACCTTCAGCGGATCCACAGTATCAACACGACAGAGCGCTCCCTGACGGACAACGGCTATCTGGTGATGAAGTTTTTCCTTCACATCAGCAAAAAGGAGCAGAAAAAGCGGCTCGACAAGCTGCAGGCTGACAAGAATACCCGCTGGCGCGTCAATGATGATGATCTGTATGAGCACAGGCATTATCAGGAATATCTGGATATCTACGATCAGTATCTGGATGATACAAACAGATCGGCTGCGCCGTGGTACATTATTGATTCTGAAAAGAATAAATGGGCGGAGCTTCAGGTGCTGCAGTTCCTGAATCAGGGGATTGACACGGCTCTGAAAAACAAAGCGCTGGCCGCCCCGATTCTGCAGAATCCTTTCCAGCTGAATCCGATCCCCAGGCTGGCGGATGTGGATCTCTCGGACAAGACGGTTACGGATGAAGAGTACGACTTGCAGCTGGATCTGCTGCAGGATGAGCTGCATGACCTTCACTATGAACTGTACCGGCGGAAAATCCCCGTCATTATTGCGTACGAGGGATGGGACGCGGCAGGCAAGGGCGGCAATATCAAACGGATCACCAGCGCTCTGGATCCCAGAGGATATGAGGTTCATCCGATTGCCAGTCCGGAACCGCATGAAAAAGCGCGTCACTTCCTGTGGCGTTTCTGGACGCGTCTGCCCAAGGACGGACACATAGCGATTTTCGACCGCACCTGGTACGGGCGCGTCATGGTGGAGCGCCTGGAGGGCTTCTGCAGCGAGAATGACTGGCAGAGGGCCTACAACGAGATCAATGAGTTTG
>CAMODP010000156.1 GCA_946611445.1 uncultured Eubacterium sp. | reverse complement strand
TGACCTGGCTGCCGATGACGCATGCATTCTGGCCGAGCAGATCTGCCGGCTGCGCAATATCGTACACCTTGATCTCGCCGCTGGCTTCATTCGCGGCATCGATGGCCTGGCGGGCACCGGAGTCAACTGCGGAAGCATCGCCGAAGAATACATCCGCGCCCTGGTCCATCATGGCCTTCGCAAATTCAAGGCCCTTGTCGGATGCGGAAAAATCACCGGAGTAGACCGGATCCAGAAGAGTTACGCTCTTGCCGTTTTCTTCAGCAACAAATGCGGCAGCTTCACCATAACCTGCATATTTGGCAAGGGTGGTGTCCAGCTCCATGCCGCCGATGAACGCGATCGTTCCCGTCTCGCTCATCATGCCCGCGAGCGCGCCGGCGATCCAGCCGATCTGTGTTGCATCCGGAAGAAGAGAAGAAACGTTTTTGTTGACTGCCTTCTCCGGAGTGGATTCTCCGCCGTTGAGCAGGGCAAAGGCAATTTCAGGATATTCTTCGGCAGCCTGAAGGACCGCGTCGGTATACTGGTTGCCGGGTGCGTAGATCATGTCGACATCCAGATCACAGTAGGAAACGATCGTGTCATAGTACGCAGACTGGGCGATGCTGTCAGAGTACATGGTCTCCCAGCCGCACTTCTCGGCAGCATCCATCATGGCATTGTAGCAGGCCATTCCCCAGCCGCCGTCAGAGATGCTGGAGTCGCAGATCATGGCGACGGTACGTGTGTCAGCCTGTGCAGCAAAGGACAGAGCTGCGGCCATCACGCCGGTAACTGCAAGTGCGATCAGTTTTTTGTTCATGGTTCCCTCCTTTTGAAAAGATGGTTTATATTGTGCATTTCCTGTTTCGCATCTGTCAGTGCCTTATCGTTCTTCTTTTCTGTAGGGCTGTCCGCTGGCCTTGGGACCGGCTTTCTTTGCGCCGATCAGGGCCAGGACCAGGATGGTCGCCACATAGGGAATCATCTGGAAGAACTGATAGGGCAGGGTATTGTTGACCAGCTGCAGGCGGATCTGCAGAGCGTCACAGAAACCGAAGAACAGGCAGGCGATCAGCACGCCGCCGGAGGTCCAGCGTCCGAAAATGACGGCAGCCAGGGCAATAAAGCCGCGGCCGGCCACATTGCCGTCCACATAGGTCCTTGAGTAGCAGGTGGTCAGATAAGCGCCGCCTATTCCGGCAAGCGCGCCGCAGATCGTGCAGGCAAGGTATTTGATGCCGATGACATTGATCCCGAGCGTTGCCGCAGCCTTCGGATATTCACCGACAGCCTTGTAATTGAGCCCGGACTTTGTGCGGGAAAAATAGATCGCGGTCAGGATGACCAGCAGATAGGCCAGATAGACCATCGGCGTCTGATCCAGGAACAGATTGACCAGAAAGCTGCTGCTCTTGATGCCGAGCATGCTCTTGAGCGTGCCCATCAGATTGGCCTGTACCAGCTCGCTCCCGGATCCGAAGTATACTCTGTAGATGAAGGCAGCCAGAGCGGGAGCGAAGATATTGATGGCCATGCCGTATACGATCTGCTCTGCGCAGAGATTGATCGTGGCCACGGCAAAGATCATATTCACCAGAATACCGGCCAGCGCCCCGGCCAGAACGCCCAGGAGCGGGTTCCCGGTGATCAGGCTGACCAGAAAACCGGTCAGGGAACCGATTGCGGCTATCCCTTCAATGCCGATATTGACCAGTCCTGCCCGCTGGGAAAACAGTTCGGCAAGGGAAAGGAAGATCAGCGGGGAAGACATTCTGACGCCTGCCAGAATCAGGTTAGCGATAAATGATCCCATACTCACGCCTCCTTTCCTGCCCGGCGCAGAAAGAAGTTTCTGAATTCCGGAAGCCTCACCATGGCCATGCCCGCAACAGTGAACACGATCACCAGCGCCTGAATGATATCGGATACACTGGTCGGCACGCCGGTCGCGGTCTGCATGGTGGTCGAGCCGACCCGCAGGGCCGCGAAGAAGATGGCGACCAGAATCCCGGCGAGGGGATGGAGGCTGGCGATCAGGGCCATGGCCACACCGTCAAATCCGTACCCTTTGCCGAAACCGTTGATCAGCCGCAGCTGGGTGCCCAGAAGCTCCAGCGCGCCGCCCAGGCCTGCGATCGCTCCGGATACGATAAAGCTCATAAAAAGATAACGCTTTACATTGAAGCCGTTTACCCTTGCCGCATGCATATTCAGGCCGACAGCTCTCAGCTGAAAACCTGAGGAAGTATAAAACAAAAAATAGAAAAGGATAATGCCGACAAGGATGGCGGCGGGAAAGGCGATGGTCGCCCTCAGCCCCAGGAATGACGGCAGCTGTGTCTCCTCCGGAACCGCCATGGTCTGCGGTACGCTTCCTTCACGCAGCCAGTTCGTATAGACAACGCCCATCAGCAGGGTAGCCACATAGTTCAGCATGATCGTGATGATCATCTCATTCTGTCCGCGGTAGACCTTCAGCAGGCCGGCGATGGCCGCCCACAGACCGCCTCCGATGGCGCCTGCGACGGCGCACAGAAGAATGGCGGGAATGCCTTTAAGCGGCGCCTGGGTCGCGATGTAGCAGGCCATGATCGATCCGATAATGAACTGGCCCTCGCCGCCCAGATTGAACACGCCGCACCGGTAGGCGAAACACGTGCACAATGTTGTAAAGATGAGCGGCGTTGCCCGGGAGAATGTCGTGCCGAGATTACGCACATTGCCGAAAGCGCCCTTCCACAGATACCGCATGGCGGCTGCCGGACTGGCGCCGAGAGCGGCAATGATGATGCAGCCGATCAGAAACGAGAGGACGATGGACAGCACAGGAATGCTGATGAATGCGATGGAGCCTTTCTTTTTCATGCCTCAGATCACCTCACTTTCCTGCCATTGCCATAGAGATCTCTTCGATCGGCGGATTTTTGCCGGAATACTCACCCATGATCTGCCCTTCGAACATGACCAGGATCCGGTCCGAGAGTTCGAGAATCTCATCAAAGTCCGCCGAGATCAGCAGGACCGCGCATCCGGTATCCCGCTGCATGATCATCGTATCGTGGATGAAACGGGCAGCGCCGATATCCAGACCCCTGGTGGGATGCACCGCGACCAGGAGATCAGGTGAAGCCTCGAGTTCTCTTGCCAGAATGACCTTCTGCTGATTTCCGCCGGAAAGATTTCTGGATTCCTGTGTCACGGAAGAGCAGCGGATGTCATATTTTTCCTGCATCTCCAGTGCATAGTCATGGATGGCCTTCTTCTTCAGGTGCAGGCCGTTTCCGTCGGAAAACCTCGGCTCACGCGTGATCTTCAGGACCAGGTTATCCGCAACGGACATGCTGCCGACCAGGCCGGCCTTATTGCGGTCCTCCGGGATATGGGAAATGCTCTCCTCGATGAACCCGTTCGGGTCAAAACGCGCGACCTTATTGCCTTTCAGATCCATCGAACCAGCCTCAGGCGAGATGTTCCCGGTCAGCAGCATGGCAAGCTGGCTCTGGCCGTTTCCGTCCACGCCTGCGATCCCGACGATCTCCCCGCGGCGGATCTGAAGAGAAATATCGTTCAGACCGTTATGCTTTGATTCCTTGTGATAGCAGACATGATTAAGAGAGGCGATCACCTCGCCGTCCGCTTCAATTTTGGCATACTGGGAGGGCTTCAGTTCACGGCCGATCATCTTGCTGGCCAGCTCCTCACCGGTGACCTCGCCGATGTTCACCGTCTCGACGGTCTGTCCGGCGCGGAGGATGGTGATGCGGTCCGATACGCGAAGGACCTCACGCATTTTATGGCTGATAAAGATGATGCTCTTGCCCTCGCTTTTCAGCTTGTTCATGATCTCGAACAGGCCTTCGACCTCCACATCGGTGAGAGCGGCTGTCGGCTCGTCAAGGACCAGGATGTCGCATCCGCGGTACAGCGCTTTCAGAATCTCCACCCTCTGCTGGGCACCGACCGCAAGCTCGGTGACCGGCAGATCAAGATCCACATCCAGGCCATACCGTTCCGAGAGCTCCATGATCTCTTTCCTGCGCGCTGCCTGGTCAATGAAAATTCCTTTCGAACGCGTATCACCCAGGATGATATTTTCAAAGACCGTCATGGCTTCAACCAGCATAAAATGCTGATGGACCATGCCGATCCCGTATCTGACCGCCTGAGCAGGAGATTCGATCCTGACCTTTTCCCCCCGCACATAAATATCACCTGCCGTGGGCTGGTACAGACCGAAAAGCACGTTCATCAGCGTACTTTTGCCTGCACCGTTTTCCCCCAGAAGGGTATGGACTTCTCCCTCGCGGACATCGAAACTGATATCCCGGTTTGCGTATACCGCACCGAACTGCTTCGTAATATGTTCCATTCTGAGAACTTCCTTCGCAGCTTTCTCAGCAGACAAGTGCATCACCGCCTTTCCTGATCGTGGCAGAAATGAATACTATTCATGCAAAAGCATTTTTACCATTATTTTATTGTTATTATTTATATTTATTTTATCAGGTTCAGCAGTCTGCGGCAACTATATCCGTGCTGTCGGTTTGACCGAAATTTATGTCAATACGGCGCGGAAAGTGGTAAACTGGAGCAGGATAACAAAGACCTGCAAAAAGCAAAGAACTGCAGAAGGCAAAGAACCGCAGAAAACCGGGAGAATGCAGAAAATGCGTATAGTTTATCTATTGTATACCC
>CAMODP010000155.1 GCA_946611445.1 uncultured Eubacterium sp. | reverse complement strand
GCAGCAGGGTTCCTCTCCTGCCGGAAAATCCGGTACATCCGCGGCGGACAGCGGATCCTCTGCCGTATCGGCCGCGAGCGCTGCGCCGACGCAGGAACAGGAAGCCGCCTCGACGGCATCCGCCGCAGACAAGAGTACGTCTGCCGCAGACAGCGGCGCGGCAGCGAGCGGCAGCACGGCTTCTGAGAGTACAGCGGCAGCTGCGGTGAGCGGCAGCACGGCTTCTGAGAGCACAGCGGCAGCCGCGAAGAGTGCTTCGTCTTCTGCAGAGGAAGGCAAAGGCCAGCCTGCGTCAGGCAGCACGGCTTCTGAGAGCAGCTCCGCGCAGACAGACGGAACGGCAGCCGGCAGCACATCGGCATCCTCCGCCGCGGAAGCAGCTTCTGCCGCCGGGACGGACACAGCCGCAGACGCCCGGAATTATCCGGCTTCTCCGGCATGGGTAACGGACCTTGCCAGCGCAAAAGATGCGCAGGTGACACAGCTTGTCATCGTAGAGGGAACAGACATGAATTCCTCCGCGGCGACCGTTTCCATGCACATCCGCGGCGCGGACAAGAGCTGGAAGCAGGTCTTCAGCGTGCCCGGCTTTATCGGCAGAGACGGCATGTGCCCGGATGCGGAGCATGTTGAGGGCGGTGAGTTTACCAAGACGCCGATCGGGGTCTATCGCTTCAACAAGGCATTCGGAACAGCCGATGACCCCGGCTGTCAGCTGGAATACACAAAAGTCGACGCAGATTCCTACTGGTCCGGGGATGACCGGGAGGGTATTCCTTACAATCAGCTGGTCAGCATCAAAGACTACCCTGATCTGGATCTGGAGAGCAGCGTCCATCTGGTGGATTCCGCCGAAGCATATAAATACTGTCTGAACATCAGCTTCAATGAGGATGCGGTACCCGGGAAGGGCTCCGCGATCTTCCTGCGCTGCGCGGCAGGCGAAGATACGTTTACAGGCGGCAGCGTTGCCATCCCGGAAGAGAATATGAAGACTGTCATGGAGATGGTGCATCCCTCCTGCGCGGTTGTGCTTGACACAAAGGCCAATCTGGAGCATATCGCGGAAACCCCTGAGAAAAAGCCAGAGACCGAGGCCGCGCCGGTCGGGCAGGAATACACGGCATTTGACGGGAACGGCAACATTCAGGGAAAACTGATTCTGCACAGTGACGGCTATTATTACTCCAATGACAGTCAGAGATACCGCGACAACGGGGACGGCAGCTACTACGGGGTCGACACCGGAGATACGCTGTACATGTATTGATTCTCACGCCAGAAGTTCTGAATCCATGGCGGGCCGGATCATGAGGTGTAAAATTGGAACTGTCAGAACTCACCGCGTACGCGCGGGACGCGTACCGGATTGAAGAACAGCATAAATGGGAAAACTTTCCCGGTTTTTCCGTTCTCTGCCACCCGCGGACAGGCAAGTGGGTGGCATTATTAATGAGGCAGTGGGATACAGAGACCGGCACGGAAATCGAGCGCTGCGACCTCAAATGCGGCAGGCAGAGTCTGGAAGGACTGAGCAGGCCGTATCTGGGCGCCCCTTTCCGGATGCTCGGGTCAAAGTGGGTAGGCGTTCGCTTTGAAAAAGGCACCGAGCCGGAAGTGGTCTGCGCTCTCTTTGACCGGGCCGTTGCGGCAGAAGACCGTCAGGCCTTCACCGTCGTTCTCGACTCCTCCCCGTCTTCCGCCGGCAAGGCATACCGGGATACGCCTCTCCCCTTTGCGGGAAGCAGGTATCAGCCCCCCAGGGAGGTTCTCCCGGAAAAGATCCGGCAGATGCGGCGTATGTTCGAGTACGGAAGAGAATCGATGGAGAGCAGAGCCGCAAATTTCCTCCGGCAGGCAGAATTCATGGAGGATTATGAGGACGACGCGCCCTGGGTCGGAGATTTTGTCCGGTACTTCCCCACCTACCACGACATGACGGCAAAACAGCTCCGTGGCTATTTCTCCTGGCGCACCGATATCCGCAGAGGGGAATTCCGGCCCATGCCGTCCTCCGCGGCCTACCTCTACATCTATGAACTGCTGAACGGGATCGGTGCCGCATCGCCTGAGGACAGCCTGGAGAAGCTGCAGGCATTCGAGCGCGGCTACCTGGATTCCGGAATCGGGGATCCGAAAATGCGGCAGAACCTGCACAGATGGATGCTGGAGCTTGCCATCGTCAATGATCTGCCGCAGGAAACAGCCCGCCGGTATGCCGACCCGAAAGTGCTGGAGACAGACCATGCACTGGCGGTCCTCCGGTCCCCGGAGGAGCATTCCGATGCGGAAGTCTTTTCGGCTCTGGCGCTCTTCGGCGGAAAGAAGCTTCCTGACTCTCCGGTCCTGGCGCGGGACAGAGACAGAGGTTTGCATCTGTTCGGTGAGGTGTGGCGAAAGGCCGCCTCTGCCTGTACACCTCCGGAAAAAGACCTGTTTACACAGTGCTTCGGCGAAATGGCCGCGCGGCAGTGGCAGCCGTTTGCAAACGCGGTCTATGCATGGCGGAACCGGCAGGCTGACAGAGACTACGCACTGGATCCCTGCCGCATCTATCGGTTCAGGGACGGCTCGTGGCAGGTATGTACATATGAGAAACCCCGCTTTGACAGATACCGGCTGCAGGGTCTCCTGCATGAGGCGGACCTGCGGCTGCGGCGGTATCTGAAGACGGGACGCTATCTCCGCGAAAACCCCGCCGACGCCTGGGCCGCGCCTATTATCGACGCTGTAATCGCAGCGGACAGACAGGCTGCGATCGAAGCGGCAAGACCGAAAATCACCATTGACCTCTCCGGTCTGGAAAAGATACGGGAAGACGCCGCTTTCACGCGGGACAGCCTGCTGACGGAAGATGAACGTCTGGAACTGATAAAAGAAAGCGAAGCGGCTGTGCCGGACACAGCTGCCGCGGAGGCAGAACCTGCAGCTGCCCGGGCAGAATCTCCCGCACGGGAGGCGTCCGTCCCGGTTCCGGCGCTGGATGCCGTACAGCTGCAGATTCTCCGCGCGCTTTTATCCGGCGCCTCCGCCGAGGATACCGCCAGGGAACATCACGTGCTGCCCTCCGTTGCGGCTGACGCAATCAATGAGGCCCTGTTTGACGAGATCGGGGACACCGTCATCCTGTGCGAAAACGACAGGCTGGCGCTTGTAGAGGACTACAGAGAAGACATCGCGGAAATACTGGGAGGAACACATGACAGATAATAAAAAAGTGCCGAAACGGATATCACAGACGGTGCTGAATTCTCTGAAGGGCGGCGTCGTGCCGCGCATCGGCCTGCCCTATATCGCGGTCGGCCGAAAGAACGAAATTGAAGCGCTGCTGCATGATGTGGATATCATCGCGGAAGGCGGCGCGTCCTTCCGCTTTATTGCGGGGCGCTACGGCTCCGGAAAGAGTTTTCTCCTGCAGACCATCCGCAATTATGTGATGGACCGCGGTTTCATTGTGGCAGACGCGGACCTTTCCCCGGAGCGCCGCCTGCAGGGAACAAAGGGACAGGGTCTGGCCACTTACAGGGAACTTATCGGCAACCTTGCCACCAGAACGAAGCCAGAAGGCGGGGCGCTCAGTCTGATCCTGGACCGCTGGATCAGTGCCGTGCAGAGTGAAGCTGCGTCAGAGACCGGCCTGACGCCGGGCGATCCGGCCCTTTCCGACGCGACAGACAGGAAAATCATTGCCGTCACCGCACAGATCAGTGAACTGGTGCACGGGTTTGAGTTTGCCTCTCTCCTGTCCCGCTACTATCACGCCAGCCTGGAGGGAGACGACGAGACCAAGGCTCTGGTCACGCGCTGGTTCCGGGGTGAATTCATGACAAAAAGGGAAGCAAAGGAAGCCCTGGGCATCAATATTATCATCACCGACGATGACTGGTATGACTATATCCGGCTCTTTGCGGTTTTCTTCAGGCTGGCAGGCTATGCCGGCATGATGCTCATGATCGATGAGCTGGTAAACATCTACAAGATTCCCAATTCCGTCACCCGTCAGTACAACTATGAAAAGCTGCTGACGATGTACAATGACACCCTGCAGGGCCGGGCACGGTACCTTGGCATACTCATGGGCGTGACGCCGCAGGCGCTGGAAGACAAACGGCGTGGAATCTACAGCTATGAAGCACTGCGGTCCCGCCTTGCAGAAGGACGGTTTTCGAAGCCCGGCGCGCGGGATCTTCTGGCCCCGGTCATCCGCCTGGAGGCGCTGACGGCTGAGGAGATGCTGGTGCTCTGCGAAAAGCTGGCGGAAATGCACGCAGGCCTGTACGGATATGAACGAAATGTCACCACAGATGACCTGGCAGGCTTTATCCGGATCGAATACGGCCGCATCGGCGCTGACCAGAATATCACACCGCGCGAGGTTATCCGGGATTTCATCGAGCTGCTGGACCTGCTGTACCAGAATCCCGATATGAGCATTGCGTCTCTTCTGGAATCCGATGCCTTTTCCTATGCGGAATCGGCGGCTGTCTCTGATGTAAAAGAGAAAGATTTCGCGGAGTTTACGATATGAACGTGTTTGAGCGCTACGCGCCATTTATACAGGATTATATCTACCGGTCCGGCTGGCAGAGCCTGCGGGCGGTGCAGAACGCGGCGGGAGACGCCATCTTCGGCACGGACGCCAATGTGCTGCTGACGGCCTCCACTGCTTCCGGCAAAACAGAGGCGGCTTTCTTTCCCATCCTG
>CAMODP010000154.1 GCA_946611445.1 uncultured Eubacterium sp. | reverse complement strand
GGAAGGCGCCTGCCTCCGTTCCTGCGTCCGCATTCTTCATATATTAATGAAAACAAGCCAGAGGGAACCGCTCCTCCTGACTCATAATAGCGAAAAATCCGCGTGCGCGCAATGCCTGCCTTGACAGTCGTTTTGAATTAGAATAAAATGAGATGGCTTTCAGACTGTCCCGCGCTTTCCGCGCTGCGGACACGGGAGACAACAAGCAGAAAAGGAGCCTGGATATGGCCAAAGAAAAGAAATTTGTCGAAGCAATTACTTCTATGGAAGAAGATTTTGCGCAGTGGTACACGGATGTCTGTATCCGTGCGGACCTGATCGGATATACGAGTGTGAAGGGCTGCATGGCCATCAAGCCGGCGGGATATGCCATCTGGGAAAATATTCAGGCTGAGCTGGACCGCCGTTTCAAGGAGACCGGCGTACAGAATGTATATATGCCGATGCTGATTCCGGAGAATCTGCTGAACAAGGAATCAGAGCTGGTGCAGGGCTTTGCGCCGGAGGTGGCCTGGGTCACACATGGCGGCAGCGAGCAGCTTCAGGAGAGGCTGTGCATCCGGCCGACATCGGAGACGCTTTTCTGTGATTTCTACGCGAAGGATATCCATTCGCACAGAGATCTGCCGAAGCTGTATAATCAGTGGTGTTCTGTCCTGCGCTGGGAGAAGACGACCCGTCCTTTCCTGCGCTCGCGTGAATTCCTCTGGCAGGAGGGCCATACGGCGCATGCCACGGCTGAAGAGGCGGAAGAGAGGACCGTCATGATGCTGAACGTGTATGCGGATTTCCTGGAGGAAGTGCTGGCGATTCCGGTTATCAAGGGACGGAAGACGGATAAGGAGAAGTTCGCCGGTGCGAAATACACGTATACCGTGGAATCCCTGATGCATGACGGAAAAGCCCTGCAGTCCGGGACCAGCCATAATTTTGACGATATTTTCGCGCAGGCCTATGATGTGCAGTATACGGACAGGGACAACACCCTGAAATACGTGCACCAGACCTCATGGGGCATGACCACGCGCGTGATCGGCGCCCTGATCATGGTGCACGGCGACAACAGCGGACTGGTGCTGCCTCCGAGGATCGCGCCGACGCAGGTGATGGTCATTCCGATCCGCCAGGATGCCGAGGGCGTCATGGATGCCGCACAGAAAGCCAGAGGGGCCCTTATGGCTGCCGGAATCCGCACAGGGCTGGATGATTCGGAGAAGAGCCCCGGCTGGAAGTTCTCCGAGCAGGAAATGCGGGGCATTCCCGTCCGCGTCGAGATGGGACCGAAGGATGTCGCGGCCGGGCAGGCTGTGCTGGTGCGCCGTGACACCCGCGAAAAAACCATCGTGAAGATCGACGAACTTCCTTCAGCGGCGGCCGGTCTGCTCGAACAGATCCAGAAGGATATGTTTGAACGGGCAAAAGCGCATCGTGATGCACATACATATGATGCCGTCACTTACGAAGAGTTCTGCGAGACTGTGGACAAAAAGCCCGGTTTTGTCCGTGCCATGTGGTGCGGCGATCAGGCCTGCGAAGAAAAAATCAAGGCCGACACCACGGCCACGAGCCGGTGCATGCCCTTTGAGCAGATCCGTCTTGCCGATACCTGCGTGTGCTGCGGAAAACCCGCGAAACACATGGTGTACTGGGGAAAAGCCTACTGAGAAAGCTGCTTCCGGGCCCGCGCGGGAGAACGACAGAATCACGTTTGTCAACAGAGAAATACGGAGAAGTTTTCCGTCAAAAATTATGCAAGTTTCCCATTCCCTTTTCCGGGAAAGAGGAGTATTATAGACAGGCACAAGATGTTGTGCCTGTCTTTTTTATAACATACTAAATGTAGTGTATAAACGGGAGTACAAATAACGCGCAGATGCAGTAGGAAGAGCGGATATACGGTACTGCTGTGTGTGGAAATGCAGCCGATGAGGGGGGTATGAAATGGAAGCAGAAGTAAAGACAAATGTCATTAAACGAAACGGTGAAGAGGTAACATTTGACATCTCCAAAATTTCCAACGCGATCCGGGCGGCGAACAAAGAAGTAGAGCATATACATCAGCTGAATGAGTATCAGATTGAGGCGGTGGCCGAGAAGATCGCCAGGCGCGTCACGGATTATACGCACGCGGTCAACGTCGAAGATATCCAGGATATGGTGGAGACCGGCATCATGGAGATGCGCGGGTATGAAGTCGCCCAGAAATACGTCCGCTACCGTTATAAGAGGGAACTGGCCCGCAAATCCAACACAACGGACAACGGCATCCTGTCTCTGATCGACCAGGCCAATGAGGAGGTCAAACAGGAGAACTCCAATAAGAATCCCGTTATCAATTCCACACAGCGCGACTATATGGCCGGAGAAGTCAGCAGAGACCTGACGAAGCGTGTGCTGCTGCCGGAGGATATCGTCAGAGCCCACGAAGAAGGCATCATTCACTTCCATGATTCGGATTATTTCGCGCAGAAAGAGCACAACTGTGACCTGATCAATCTGGAGGACATGCTCCAGAACGGCACGGTCATCAGCGAGACCATGATTGAGAAGCCTCACAGCTTTTTCACGGCGTGCAATGTCACGACGCAGATCGTAGCCCAGGTCGCCTCCAACCAGTACGGCGGACAGTCCTTCAGCCTTGCTCATCTGGCACCCTTTGTGGACATCAGCAGGCAGAAGATCCGCAAAAGCGTGATCGAGGAACGCGAAGCCTGCGGCGAGCCGCTGGATGAGGCCATCATAAACAAGGTAACGGAGCGCCGTCTTGCGGAAGAGATCCGGAGCGGCATCCAGACCATCCAGTATCAGCTCATCACACTGATGACCTGCAACGGCCAGGCGCCTTTTGTGACGATGTTCATGTATCTGGATGAGGTTCCGGAAGGACAGACCCGGGACGACCTGGCAGCCATTATCCGTGAAGTCCTTGTGCAGCGGATGCAGGGCGTCAAGAATGAAAAAGGCGTCTGGATCACGCCGGCCTTCCCGAAGCTGATCTATGTCCTGGACGAGGACAATATTCACGAGGACTCCAAGTACTGGGATCTCACCCAGCTTGCCGCCAAGTGCACCGCCAAGCGGATGGTGCCGGACTATATCTCCGCGAAGGTCCAGAGAAAGCTGAAAAAAGGCAGTGTGTATACCTGCATGGGCTGCCGCTCCTTCCTGACGGTTGAGGAGACACAGAAGAACCCGGACGGCAGCTACAAGTTCTACGGACGTTTCAACCAGGGCGTCGTCACGATCAATCTGGTAGATGTCGCCCTTTCTTCCGCAAAAGACATGGATGCTTTCTGGAAGATTCTGGATGAGCGCCTGGAGCTCTGCCACCGCGCCCTGCGCTGCCGGCACGAGCGCCTGAAAGGCACCGTATCCGATGTCGCGCCGATCCTGTGGCAGTACGGCGCGCTGGCGCGCCTGAAAAAGGGCCAGAAAATCGATGAACTGCTCTACAACGGGTATTCAACGATCTCTCTGGGCTATGCAGGTCTCTATGAGATGTGCAAGTACATGACCGGCAGGTCTCATACGGATCCGGAGGCAAAGGACTTTGCCCTTGCGGTCATGCAGAGACTGAACGACAAATGCGCCGAGTGGAGAGCGGCGGAGAATATCTCCTACTCTGTGTACGGAACCCCGCTGGAATCCACCACCTACAAGTTTGCCAAATGCCTCCAGAAGCGGTTTGGCATCGTGCCGGGCGTCACAGATAAGAACTATATTACAAACAGCTACCACGTACATGTGTCAGAGAAAATTGACGCGTTCAGCAAGCTGAAATTCGAGGCGGACTTCCAGAAGCTCTCGCCCGGCGGCGCGATCAGCTACATCGAAGTGCCGGATATGCAGAACAACATTCCTGCCGTGCTCTCTGTCATGAAATTCATATACGAGAACATCATGTATGCCGAGCTGAACACAAAGAGCGACTACTGCGAGGTATGCGGATACGACGGAGAGATTCAGATCGTGGAGAATGAGAGCGGCAAGCTCATCTGGAAATGCCCGAACTGCGGCAATACCGATCAGGACAAGATGTCTGTCGCCAGACGCACCTGCGGCTACATCGGCACACAGTTCTGGAACCAGGGCAGGACACAGGAGATCAAGGACCGCGTGCTGCATCTGTAAAAGTAAAAATATAAATCAAAAACTGACACCCGCAAACCGAACAAGTTTGCGGGTGTTTTGTCTGTTTCGACTTATTTCAGCTGCCCAGTATTGTCACGATCTCGCCTGTCTGACGGAAGGCGTTCATATCGATCAGTCTCTGGTTCTCACTGCCCCTGAATGTCAGCGTTATGTTCTTTTTGGAAAGAACAAACGGCCCGTCGACGAGAATATCCACATATGAGAGCAGCTCATCGGTCACATCTGTATGTTTTCTGCCGCCTTCCAGAAGATCCTCGAGGAGATATCCGGTAAATGCCCAGACGTCTTTGCCGGGACATTCCGTCTTGAATCTCCGCATAAATCCGATCAGACCCTCCTGATTTTCTTCCTCAAACGGGTCACCTCCCAGCAGAGTGAGGCCGGAAACGAATTCCGGGTTCATACTGGATATGATTTCATCCTCGATTTCCCGGGTAAAAGATTTTCCGTTCTGAAAGTTCCAGGTGTCTGGCTGAAAACAGCCCTCGCAATGATTCCGGCACCCGGATACAAACAGCGTAGTCCGTACGCCGGTCCCGTTTGCAATATCAAAGTATTTTATCTCAGAATAATTCAT
>CAMODP010000153.1 GCA_946611445.1 uncultured Eubacterium sp. | reverse complement strand
CATTGCCCGGTATCCTTCCGCGTTCTGCACGTGCCACTCATAATACTGCCTGTCGGAATCAGAGCACGCGCTCAGCAGGCTCATGATGGAACCGCCGTGCACGAACAGCAGGATCTCCGGCACACCGGCCTTCAGCGCTTCGCCTGCCGCCTGCCGGAAACCATTTACCGTGCGGGCTGTAAAGCCTTCCACAGATTCCCCGCCGGGAAACGGCAGCGTCGCGTTGCTGTCGATCCAGGCCTGATAATCCGGGTCGCCGTCCAGCTCCCTGTAATTCTTGTTTTCAAATTTTCCGAAGTGACATTCCCGCAGATCTTCCGTACAGTGCTGCACCGCGTCAGGGTAAAAGACAGCGGCTGTCTGACGGCATCTTGTCAGCGGACTCACCCAGAGTGCATTTGCCTTTTCAGGGATCAGGCCTGCCTGTCTGTATCTCTCCGCCAGTGCGAGCAGGCGGTCTGCTTCGCCCTCCATCAGCGGTTCATCTGTGACGCCTATATAGCGGGACAGGCTGTTGCCGTATGTTATTCCGTGTCTGATTACATACACGGGAATCATATTTTCATTCACTTTATTATCCTTCAGTTTTTTCCCGATTATTTGGCCCTTTAGAGTGTTTCGTTATTCTCTATCCCTTCAGCTTCTGCCGGTATTCTCTATCCCTTCAGTTTCTGTCCGATTCCGCAGACCACACGCCAGACCTCATCTGCCTGCGCGGCCAGCATGGCGCAGACACGCCCGTCCGTCTCTCTCCAGCTGCGTTCCTCCGGATCCATCGGGACAATGCCATATCCAAGCTCGTTTGTCACGATCACAATTTCCGGATTGCGCCGGATCAGCTGTCCGGGAAGTTCCGCAGGGTTCAGGCCGTCACGCAGTGCCCGGCGTATATATTCGTGAAAATTCCGAATGCCGCGGCAGGAAAAAATATCCTCTGCGGCACAGTCTGTGCCGTCTATCCATTCTTCCGGAAGAATTCCTGTCAGACTCTCCGCAAAAGCTGTCTTTCCCTGAAAGGCACCGCCGATTATCATCTTCATCTCTATTCTCCGCAATCAAATTCCAGATTCAGGTCTGATTCACAACATCTGCAGCACCTGGCTCACAATCACGATTTCCAGCAGGCAGCTCAGCTCGCAGATGCAGGTAAAGAAGCCCGCCAGGTCACCGGTCATGCCGCCGAAATACTTCATGCAGAAATGCCGGTAAAACAGGAAAACAAGCGCCGCTGTCACAATCATCCCCGCGCCCGTGACCGGATCGATGGCTATACACCATATGGCGGCCAGAATCACATATATTACGGTGACAACCCGGACGAGCCTGCCCTGGGCCTCATCGCCGAAGCGCGCCGCCGTACCGTCGGGGTTCGCGTGCGGAAAGCTGACGACAGAGAAGGCAGACATGCTGCGTGAGATGAAAAAGGCCGCGCCCATCAGCAGCACCTGCCGCACAGAAGTCAGGGCGGACGCCCCTCCCAGATACAGGACAAAATAGACAGTCCCGTAGATCACGGCGAAGGCGCCGGCATTGGAATCCTTCAGGATCGCCAGCCTTTTTTCCTTCTCCCTCCAGGAGCTCATGGCATCGCAGGTGTCCAGGTAGCCGTCCATATGGATGCCGCCGGTCACCAGGATCGGGATGACAGTAAAAACAGACGCAGTTAACAGAGCGGTGAATCCCGCCCTGCTGCCGGCCTGTATCCACAGATATTCAATTAAACCGATCACGAGACCAATCCATGGAAAAAAACACATGGAATATCTCATGTTTTCCCTGTTCCAGTCAGCCCGCGGCATCGGAATCTTCGAGTACATCGAAAACGCGACGATCAGGCTGTTGATCACACTCTTCAATTATCTGTCCTCTTCACCGCAACAGGAATCCCGTACACCACCTCGGTCACGCAGTCCGCACGCGCGCCGAGCCAACGGTTTACCGCAGCCAGAAACTGCAGGTACTCTACTGTATACGAATCGTAGGTTATACCATCCGAAAAAACTTCATTTGTCACAATGACCAGGTTGGCTGCCTTCCGCAGCAGGTGTTCCACCCCGTCCGTGACTGCGCGCACCGTGTCTTTTCCGGCACCGCTTTCCATGTATTGCTCATTGGCGACCAGATTGGACATGCATTCCAGCAGGATCTGGCTGCCGGCGGGAACCTCCAGCTCCGCGAGACGTGTGTAGCATTCCAGTGTCTCAAACTGCTTCTGCGCCCGCATCTGTCTGTGTCTGTCTATCCGGCGGAAGTTCTCCTCATCCTTGCCGGGGTACATCGTCGCGATATAAATGCGTCTGCCCGGCCCAAAAGACAGGATCCGGTCTTCCGCGAAAGCGGATTTTCCGCTTCCGGATCCGCCTGTAACCACATGCAGCATGTCATCTCTCCATTTTCCGGCAGCATCAGGTCAGCGGCACATATGCCTCGATGTCGTTCTCCGCAAAGGTCGCCATGCAATTGTAGACCTCGCAGGCCATATCCAGCAGCGGGAACAGCATCACGGCTCCGGTACCCTCGCCCAGACACATATCGCAGGTCAGGAAGGCATCTTTGCCGAGCGCTTCCAGCAGCAGATGCGCAGCGGGTTCTTTTGACACGTGAGAAGCAATGATGTAATCACTCACATCCGGACACATCCGAACGGCAAGCAGGGCAGCCACATTGGAAATAAACCCGTCCGTGACCACCGGCATATGCATAGCCGCTCCTCCCAGGAACACGCCGGTCATGCCTGCGATATCCAGGCCGCCGACTTTGGCAAGCACATCTACGGGATCATTCGGATCCGGATTATGCTTTGCGATGGCATTCCGGATCGTGCGGATTTTTCTCTTCAGGCCCTCGGAGCTGAGTCCGGCGCCCCTGCCCGTCATATCCTCTACCGGGCGGTCCAGCAGGACAGAGGCAATCGCGCTGCTTGTCGTGGTATTGCCGATGCCCATCTCGCCGGTAGCCAGCAGACGGTATCCCTCGCTGTGCTTTTCCTCCGCCAGCATGATGCCGATCTCCAGCGCGCGCACTGCGTCTTCCCTGCTCATGGCAGGCTCTTTTGCCATATTCTTTGTGCCGTAGGACACCTTGCAGTTCCGGATACAGGTATCGCGGTAGATGCCGATATCGATCGGGAAAATATCCGCGCCGGCCTTTCTGCAGAGGATCGCGGCCGTTGCCTTCTCCGAGAGGAAATTCTCGGCGACCTGCGCGGTCACCTCCTGGCCGGTCTGTGTCACGCCTTCAGCTACGACACCGTTGTCGGCACACATCGTGATAAGTGCCTTTTTCCCTATGTCAACACGCGGCGAGCCCTGCACTGCCGCGATCTGCGTTATCACAGTCTCCAGTCTACCCAGACTCCGCAGCGGCTTTGCGATCGCGTCCCAGTGCTTCCAGGATGCCGCGCGTGCTCCTTCATCCGCCGGGCGGATGGCGTCAAGTGTTTCCTGTAGATTCATATCTGCTTCTCCTTACTCAAATACCAAGCATTCTCCGCACAATCGCCTCCATCCCGTCGATCTCCACCACGTCTTTATGCCGGATCTCGGCAGAGCGGATTTCTTCGATCGCATCGGGAATGGCCACGCCGGAGAGCTCATGCAGGGCATCGAACTGCTGATCATCTGTCAGACTGTCGAAGCGCGCCGGGTCGATGGCGTGTAGGACGCTGCGCCCGAATTTATACGGGCTGGCCGTCGACGCGATGACCATCGGAGTCATATCGCCGGTCTCCTCCCGGTACTTTCCGCAGCAGGCGGCAGCTACCGCCGTATGCGGGTCGATTACGTAGGAATATTTCTCCCAGACGCTGCGGATCGTTGAGAACACCTCTTCCTCAGAGGCGAACTTACCGCAGAAGTCGCCGAGCTTCTCTCTCATCTCACCGGTGATCTCATACCGGCCGCCCTCGGAGAGGGCCTTCATCAGGGCTGCTGTTTTCTCAGTATCGCATCCGGCGATCTGATACAGCAGGCGCTCCAGATTGCTGGAGACGAGGATGTCCATGGAAGGTGAACTGGTCAGGATAAACGGCCTGTTCTTGTCATAGGTGCCGGACTGAAAGAAATCAAAGAGCACCTTGTTCTCATTAGACGCGCAGATGAGCCGGTTCACGGGAAGACCGATCTGCTTCGCGTACCAGGCAGCCAGAATATTGCCGAAATTGCCGGTCGGCACGGTGAAATCGATGGGATCGCCCGCCTTCAGCACACCTTTTTTTACCAGTGTGGCATATGCGTACACGTAGTAGGCTGCCTGCGGCACCAGCCGGCCGATATTGATGGAATTCGCCGAGCTGAATCGGATGCCTGCGCCGTGCAGCTCCTCTGCCAGTGCCTCGTTGCCGAATATCTTCTTCACTCCGGTCTGGGCATCGTCAAAGTTGCCGCGGATCGCGACGACATGCGTGTTGTCTCCCTTCTGGGTGACCATCTGCCGTTCCTGCACGGGGCTGACGCCGTCCTTTGGATAGAACACGATGATCTCCGTCCCGGGCACATCGGCAAAGCCGGCCAGCGCGGCTTTTCCGGTGTCTCCGGAGGTAGCCGTCAGGATCACGATTTTTTCGGATATATTGTTTTTTCCGGCCGCCGTTGTCAGCAGGTGCGGCAGAATGGACAGCGCCATATCCTTGAAGGCGATCGTCCTGCCGTGGAAAAGCTCGAGGAACCAGACATCCCCTGCCTGGTGCAGCGGGGCGATCTCTGGCACATCAAACTTGCTGTCATAAGCCCGCTCGATGCAGCCCTTCAGTTCCTGCTCCGTATAAT
>CAMODP010000152.1 GCA_946611445.1 uncultured Eubacterium sp. | reverse complement strand
GGCTGCCCCTGTATCATTTTACACAAACCACAGATCCTGCTGTGTTGTCGAGACGGCCACAGCCCCGGCGGACAGGGCTGAGATCACATCCTGCTTGGTGCTCAGCAGTCCGCTGGCGATGATCGGCTGCGAAATGATGCCGGTCAGCCGGCTGATGACACTGGGCATGACGCCGGGCATAATGTCGATGGCTGCAGGGCGCAGCGGCTGCCTGGTGAGGTTCCGCAGGGACAGGGAGTCCAGCAGGAAGAAGCGCTGGACGGTCACCAGTCCCAGCTCCTGCGCGTGCCGGAGCACATTTACACGGGTAGACAGAATGCCGTCCGCCTCTGTGCGCTCCGCGATATAGTCCACGCTGACCTCCTTGGAGGACAGCCCTTCTGTCAGGTCAATGTGCACCAGGGCCATTCTGCCGGATTCCTTGATGCGCTGTACGATAGACCGGATATTCAGGATCGACCCGTAGAGGATGAAGACGACCCGGCATTCTGTCTGCATGATGCGTTCCAGGCCGTCGTCATCCTTTATGGCGGCGATGACCGGCGAATCCTGGAGGGCTTCCAGAAATGCCTTTTCTTTTTCGCACTGCTTCTGCTCAGACATGTCACACACCCTGGATGTTTCTGGTTGCCACGACCGGTATGCCGGTCCCTGCCGTATCCGGGATCAGGATATCGCCGATCCGTACGGGCGCGGTCACGGAAAGATGGTTGATTTCTTCCATACATTTCCATATTTTCTCTTTCGGAATGGCGGAGGCTGTTTTGACGGACAGCCGGGGTTTGTCGCCGCCGGTCACGACGACTGTGCTGGTGACTGTGCGCTCCGGGTGAATCACTTCCTTGCGGGCGTATTTGTCGCCGATGTCGCAGGTATTGCCTTCTACAGACAGAATACTCTCTCCGTCCAGCGATACGGTGATTTCACATCCCATAGGACAGCCGATGCATGTCAGAACCTGTTTTCTCATGAGATGCCTCCTTTCATTCCTGCTCTGTCTTTATTGTGATTGTCTTCAGGCCGGGAATCTCCAGCAGCTTCTTCTTTTGCAGGATGACCTGTTCCATTTCACCCGGAGACATGATTTTCTTTTTTGCGTGCAGAATGCGCCGGTCATTGAGATAGACGCTGACATAAGCGCCCTGGTATACATTTCCCACGCGGAAGCGTACCTTCAGCAGGTCATCCATGCGGGAGGGATCCACCTCTGCCGGCACCGTGTAGCGCACACCGCCCTCCGCACAGATCTTTACGCGCGGCTGCGTTCCGGCGCTGTCTGCACGGTCTTTGCCGTCCCTGACGTATCTGGCCGCGCAGGCTCCTGCCAGAGAGGCCTCTTCTGAGACATAGTCTACCAGGTCGTGGACATGGAGGACGTTGCCGCAGGCAAAGATGCCGGGGATATTGGTCTCGAGACTCTCATTGACCAGAGGGCCGCTGGTGACGGGACTCATTTCCACGCCGGCTGAGCGGGAGAGTTCATTCTCCGGGATCAGGCCGACGGAAAGGAGAAGGGTGTCACAGGTGTACCGCTCTTCCGTTCCGGGAATCACCTGCCTGTGTTCATCCACTTCAGCGATGGTTACAGCCTCTACGCGCTCCCGGCCTTCTATGTCAACGACAGTGTGGGAGAGCTTCAGCGGTATGCCGAAATCATCCAGACACTGCACAATATTCCGCTTCAGGCCGCCGGAGTACGGCATCAGCTCGGCCACTACCTTGACCTTCGCGCCCTCCAGCGTCATCCGGCGCGCCATGATCAGACCGATGTCGCCGGAACCCAGGATGACGACCTCGCGGCCGGGCATATAGCCGTCGATATTGACCAGACGCTGCGCGGTTCCGGCGGAATAGATGCCTGCCGGACGGTAGCCGGGGATGTTCAGGGCGCCGCGCGGTCGTTCCCGGCAGCCCATGGCCAGGATGACGGCGCCTGCCTGTACGGAGAAGAGGCCGTCTTCCCGGTTCATGGCGTGGACAACCCGTTCCGGCGTAATGTCAAGTACCATCGTATTAAGTTTGTAAGGGATCTCCAGCTCCTGCACCTGACGGATGAAACGCTCGGCATACTCCGGTCCGGTCAGCTCTTCCTTGAAGGTGTGGAGGCCGAAACCATTGTGAATGCACTGATTCAGGATGCCGCCCAGCTCGCGGTCACGTTCCAGGATCAGGATCCGCTCCGCTCCGGCTTTCCGGGCAGCGACAGCGGCAGCCAGCCCGGCCGGGCCTCCGCCGATGATGACGATATCACAGTAATTCATGCTCTATGCCTCCTTTGTGCGTCCGTATACCAGCTGTGAAGAACCGCCGCTCTTTGTGATCTGCTCATATGGTATTCCCAGCTCCCGGTTGATGATTTCCATGACTTTCGGCGAGCAGAATCCGGACTGGCAGCGGCCCATGCCTGCCCGCGTCCGGCGCTTTACGCCGTCCAGAGACCTGGCCGGGATGATCCGGTGCAGAGATTCGATGATCTCACCCTCTGTTACAGTCTCGCACCGACAGATCACTGTACCGTAGGCGGGCTGCTTCCGGATCAGTTCATTTCTCTCTTCTTCGGAGAGCTCTGAAGGCTTCAGCAGTCCCTTCCGCGTGGCTTTCCAGTCCGGCTTTTCTGCCGGGCGGAGGATGCCGCAGACGATCTCCCGCACCATCTCACCGATGGCAGGGCTGGCGGAAAGTCCCGGAGATTCGATTCCTGCCGCGTCGACAAATCCCGGCGCGTCCTCTACCTCTCCGATCAGGAAATCACCGTATTCTTCATGTGCCCGCAGGCCGGCGAAGGATGTGATAACCTTGTTCATGGGCAGATTGCTCACATGGTGCCGGGCCTGGGCAACCACGTCGGCCAGGCCGGCTGCCGTCGTATGCGTGCCGTCTTTTTCCGGCGTATCCGTAGCCGTCGGACCGACGATGAGGTTGCCGTGGATCGTCGGGGAAATCAGGATGCCCTTGCCGTATTTTGTCGGCTGGGGGAAAATCGTGTGGTGCACATGGCCGCGGGCATCGTGATCCAGCAGGCAGTATTCGCCGCGCCTGGGTGTAATGACGATCTTTTTTTCGCTGACCATGTTGTGGATCTCATCCGCATAGACGCCGGCCGCATTGACGATGCAGCGGGTTTCATATTCTTCATCCTGTGTGCGGATGCACCAGGTTCCGGCTTCTGTTCTGCGAATATCCTTCACCATTCTATTAAACAGGAAATCCACGCCGTTTTCGGCTGCGTTTTCCGCCATGGCGATCGTGAGCTCAAAGGGGCAGACGATGCCGGCAGAGGGCGCATACAGGGCCGCCACCGTATCCGGAGAGAGATTCGGCTCCATGGCGATCGCCTCCTCCCGGCTCAGGATGCGCATGCCCTGTACACCGTTGCGGATACCGCGCTGCAGCAGCTCATCCAGGCCGTCCCGGTGATCCTCGTCGATGCAGACCACGAAGGAACCGTTGCGCATGAACGGGATGTCCAGATCCCGGCAGAGATCATCCATCATAGCATTTCCGCGTACATTAAGTTTTGCTTTCAGGGTGCCGTTTTCCGCGTCATATCCGGCATGGACGATGGCACTGTTGGCCTTGGATGTACCGGTGCACACGTCCTCTTCCTTTTCCAGAACGGCTGTGCGGAGCTGATAGCGGGAGAGCTCTCTCGCCACGGCTGCTCCCGTGACGCCGGCACCGATGATTACGATATCGTACAGCATGTTTTTCCTCCTTGCAGCTTCTTTATGCCATCATTTCCTTTACTGTGTCGCACAGGATGTCCGCCCGGTTGGAGATAATGGCGTCCGCTCCCCGGTTTACCATGTCCCGGATGTCAGCCGGCTCGTCGACCGTCCAGACATTTACCTTCATGTGATGGTCGTGGTAAAGGCCCATCAGTTCAGGCTGGTACTGCATCAGCATATAGCGCGGATGCATGTTGTCAGCGTTGGACCGGCTGATATAGGCTTCCATATCCAGATAGGGCTTGTCATAGAGCAGCCCTGTCTCAATATCCGCGTTCAGAAGCTTGAATTCCTGCATGGATATATGATTAAAGGAAGAGACACAGACCTGGTCCTCCATCTTGCGGGCGGTTATTTCATCGATCACGCGCTGTTCCAGTCCCTCGTAGAACACTTCATAATTCTTCAACTCAAGGTTCAGCAGCAGCTTCGTGTCACGGCAGAAATCCAGAAGCTGTCCGAGCGTCCAGATATGCTGCCCGGCAAATTCCGGTGATTTCCAGGCGCCGATGTCCAGCTGCAGAAGCTCCTCATAGGTGTAGTCTTTGATAAATCCGCTTCCGTTGGAAGTCCGGTCCAGTGTGGCGTCATGCATAATGACCAGCTCACCGTCTTTTGAGATGTGCACATCACTTTCGATGCCGTCGGCGTCTGTTTTGTCAATCACCATTTGGAAAGCCAGGGGGCTGTTCTCGGGATACAGCCCGGAAAAGCCGCGGTGGGCATACAGGATCGGTTTTTTCATAGCTTACTGTTCCTCCGTTCATTTTCATCTTCTTGATAAAAGAAAAAGCACATAACTGTAGCCATAACAGTTATGTGCCGTCTCCTTCGCTCCATGCACAGAATCATTATACACGGAACGGGGTATAAATGCAAGAGAACGGCTGACAACATGGGCGTGTAAAGAGTGCACAAAATTTAGACGCAAAAAACAGTAATAATATATAAAAATGCTGCACTTAAACGCTGGTTACTTGTTTTTGGCATGTACATGTGATATACTCACGCCAGTTGAATATCCTGGATGCAAGGAGAAGATGAGTCAATGCAATCCGAGATACATCAGATATGGTGTGAACGGGGTCATTGGCTTTTTTCTGTA
>CAMODP010000151.1 GCA_946611445.1 uncultured Eubacterium sp. | reverse complement strand
AGGCAGCCAGATATGAGCATCTGGGGATGAAACTGGATCGTGTGCGCAGCTGCGGGGAGAGGTTCCATATGTATGACCTGATCCGGGAGTGAGGGAGAAAGAGGCGTAATAAATGGATTCTTACAATGATATCGGCATAGACAAAACACTTGACTGGCAGCGGATCAGAAAACTGATGCTGATCGGGATGCTGGCGGGATGCATGGTAATGGTTGGAGATATGCTGCTCGGCTGGGGCGTGCATGATCCGGCGAAATCCGGACTGGAAGGTTTTTTGTCTGCGTACCTGAATATCCCGGACAGACGGATTTTCTGGTCAGCTTTTCTGGGACTGATCGGGATTCCGCTGGAAGCCCTGTGTTATTTCGCTGTCTACAGGCTGATTGCGTCCCGGTCGATGCATTACGCACATATGTACAGAAGCGGTATTTTCGGATATCTGATCTTTGCAGCCTGCGGAGTGCATGTACCCTGTCTGGCCAGTGTGTTTGTGTATAAGCACCTGATGGAAGCGGCACCGGAGAAGGCGTTGGAGCTTACATGGCGTTTCGGGCTGTATTTTCTGCTTCCGGCTATGATCCTGTTCTTTATCTTCTGGGCAGTTCATTCCTATGCGCAGATTGCGGCCTTTGCGAAAGGACTGACCCCGTATCCGCGCTGGTGCTGGATCTTCTGCATGCCGGTGGGGCAGGCTGTCACCATGCTTCTGAAGTTCACACCCGAGAGCGCATTGCGTAATGCCCTGACGGCAGGATGGATCAGTATCGGCAATATCTGGATGATGGGCGGCCTGCTGATCACAATGAAATATGCGCAGAGGGGCAGTGTCCGTTCTGCAAATGAAGGAAAGGATGGCGGCTGACCAGCTGATCAGCCGCCTCCTGTTTTGTTATCTTGAAAAACAATCTGCGTTTATTCTGCCCTGCGGACCCGCTTACGGTTCAGTGCACTTAATACGAACATGCCCGAAAGGCCAAGAAGCATAACATACATGTCTATGGGCGTTTCGTCCCCGGTGAGCGGGGCAGCGTTTTCTTCCGTTCTGACTTCCTTAAAGCTGCTTTGAGGAGCGGGCGCAGCAGAGACTGTCTGCGTCACAGCACTTGTGCCGGCCGGTTTGTCATCCTCTTTGCCTGCCGGTTTGGTATCCTCGCTGCCTGCCGGTTTCTCATCCTCTTCGGTTTCCGGTTCCTCATCCGGCGCGGGTTGTTCTTCCTCGGGCTTCGGCGGGTTTACCGCATCGCTGATCTTTTCCCAGATTGCTCTGAATATATGATCGGCAGTCACGGTGTACGGATCGCCCGCGTCATAGCGGGAGCCTTCCCAGTAGGCAAACCGGTATCCCTCACGGGTCGGTTCGGGAAGGGTGATGCCCGTCCCGTCATCATAATACTGGCTGATCTGCCCGGATGCTCCGTTCAGCACGCCTCCGTCCAGAATGTATGTCACGGAATAACGCCTCAGCAGATCCAGATAGTAGGCGGCCAGGGATCCCATGGTATACTTTCCGTCCGTCTCATCGAGGGCCGAGACAACCAGCGTCGCGGCATCCTTTGTCCGTAAGCTGATCTCTTTCCAGTTGTATTTGCTGTCGCTGGTCTCCGTGCGCACTTCCTCGTTGTCAAAAACGGAGTACTCGGTCACCTTGATATTCAGAACCGTGTCATCGCTGATGTCAAAATCGATCCTATAGGTGTCATCCACCGGAAGCCGGAGCCAGTTGCCGGTATCGCAGGTGGTGATCCTTATCCAGTCATTGGTGCTGGAAACGAGCTTTCCGTTTGTAAATACAGCCACTACATTTCCGAGGCTGTCCCGCACCGTCCCTGTCACATCGACGCCTTCCGGGTTTTCGATATATACGCGCCTGTAACCTGCAGTCTGGGCATTCGTTTCCTTTGTGAAATCATCGTATCTGGGATCCTGCGTGCGGAGCCAGGAACGGATCACTTCGTTGTAATGGGGCAGAAGGAAGCTGCCTGCATTTCCGATAAACGTCGCGGCGTGTTCAATCATCTGCTCCTGGAGCGTTACAAGGTTTGTGGTTTTATCCTGAAGTCCATCGGCAAACAGCAGATACGAGAATATGTGCGCCATCGCCCGGCTGTCCTTCTCACCGGTAAGCGCGGCAATCGTTTCCTCATCCGCATTGGCAGCGGCAAGTCCGTCCCCTGCCATCTTTGCATAGAGAAATCCGGATACGGCTTTTGCGGTGTCGACGATAAAGCCCGGTTGATTCTCCAGCGCCTTGTCCCGTACATATGCCTTCAGGCTGCTGTATTCTTCCAGCACCTGCGCATCAAGTTCGATGCCCTGGGCCTGCATTTCGGCAAGCAGCTGGTCCATCGCAGCGAGCGCATCGTCGATTTCCTGCAGCGTCTCGGCCTGCCTGTTGTCGGAGTACTTCTCAGCCAGAAGCGAGATGTACATGGACACAGCTGCGGGAACCGCATAGTCGCTGTCTCTGATCCCGCCGATCAGGGCGTCCCACTCATCGGTGTGCGTGAAGAAATAGCCGGCCAGATTGACAAGCGGAGTCTGATAATTCTCATAGAAATTACCCCGTGTCTTTGCGGCCTCCGCGATAGAGCCCGCGAAAACCTTCAGAAATTCCGCCTGGGTGCCGGGAAGGTAGGAATCCTTATCGTCTGCAAGCGTCAGGGTATGATCCCTGAGCAGCGCCTCAATATCCAGGGTTTTCGGGATAAAATTGTCAGGATCGCCTCCGTTCATGTAGGCATTGTAAACCGTCTCGTTCGTCATCTTGAGAAGCTCAAGCATACGCGCTTTCCGGTCTTCCGAGGCATATCCCATGTTCGTACCGTAACGGTCGAAACCAAACTCCGTGGGCGGAACCGATGTCACAATATCGTAAAGTTCGAAGGTGTTGTGGATGTAATCATAGATGGCATTTTCATAATCACCGTCCGTTCCTGCGCTTCCGGGCGTTCCGAAAGTGTAGCAGTAAAGGTTTTCCGGCGTCAGCACAACGGAATCTCCGAGTGCTGCGGCAGGATCCCGCAGCAAAGCCGCGCCGACCTGATTTGTCACGCCGCCGCCGCGGCTGTAGCCGGCTGTCCAGACCTTGATATCGCCCCCAATCCCGTACTTCTGCACATAGCTCTTCGCAAAGTCCAGAATAATATCCTTGCTGTTTGAAAAGCCCTCGTGGTCGCCGCTTTCGCCCATCATGAAATTGCCGCCCCATTCCGCCTCGTATCCGGCGCTGCGCGGGACAATGACAAGAAGGGTGTACGTCTTTCCGTTATCGACGATCTTTTTATGCGCGCAGGCTGCGCCCATTGAATTGGCCGTCATCTTTTCCCTGTAGTCATCGTTGGTTTCAAAATCGATGAAGCCATTATCTTCAAGGTAGGCTTTCAGGTTTCTGCTCTTGTTTGCATAGCCTTCCTCTGTCTTATCCTCTCGTTCGCTGCTGATGGAGGCGACCGCCATCTCAAAGGACATGGTGGCCAGCAGCTGGTTATACGCCAGTGAATCCCCGGTCAGAAGAGAGTCGTCATAGAAGAAGGTATCTGTGATGTCCAGCATGCCTTCCGGGATAATCTGAGGAGCCACCCAGTATACGCCCCGGGTAAACAGGTCGGTGACTTTCGGATTGCTCTCATCCGACAGGGTCAGATTCACAACCGTCTCCAGAAGGAGGTCTTCCGTGGGTGCGGCGGCAGGTGCAGCCTTCAGCGCCAGAGTGTTTGACGGGGCTTCGTCTGCGATCTGGGCATCGGCGATCTGCGCATCGGCGATCTGGGCATCAGCATCCTGGACGGCTTCCGGCTGACCATCGACCGCTTCTGCGGCAGCAGATACATTCACCGCCGGAGAGTCTGCGGCGGGTTCTTCTGTGGTCTGGGCTTCCGCATTCTGGTCTTCCGTGGTCTGGCTTTCTGCATTCTGGTCTTCGGCGGTCTGGCCATCTGCACCCTGGCTTTCAGCGCTCAGGCTTTCTGCATTCGGGGCATCCGCATCCTGGCCATCAGAACTCTGCCCATCGACCGTTTCTGCGGCAGCGGGTTCATTCACCGCCGGAGTGTCTGTGACTTCCTCTGCGGTCCCTGTATCAGAATGCAGGTCTTCTGTACTCTGAACATCCGGGGTTTCTGCGGCACTCTGCCCCGATTCTTCGCCGGCAGGGGCGCCGCCGGCAGCATCATTGGCAGCAGCGTCATCGGCCGGAGCCTGTATGGTGACGGAAAGACCTGCCTGATCATCCGAAAGCCCGGTTTCTTCCGGTTCAGATGATGGCAGTGTTTCTTCCTGCTGTATATACAGATTTTCTGAAAGTGGACTTATCTCGGCTGCCGGCACCTGCCCGCACAGCTGTCCTGCCGTAATGACCAGGGACATAAGCAGCCCGATTTTTTTTCTGTATTCTTTTCTCATCTTTTTTCCTGCCGTTTTTCTTGTTGTGAATAAATGTGCAGTAATCTGACATACTGCCGCATTGATTTGCTATCACAATTATAACACTTATCTGCTGTCCATGGTTTATATCCATCATATCCATTTTACGATCGGTGACGGTGACCGCGTGATCCTGCTCCCGTGTCACAGGCCGTAATTGTACTTCTGTGCCTCAGAGAGGGCATAACTGCCGAGCGCTTCCCGGGCCTTTTCAATCAGGGTCTGGGTGGAGTAGCGGACGCGGTAGCCGAGCTCATTGCCGTCACGGCATAGGAACCTGCCGCCGGATGGAATGTACCGCAGGCAGACCGGTACAGAAGAAACCTGCTGCCACTGGGGCAGGTAGATCAGCCTGGCAGCGCTTTTTACATGGTGAGGGAACTCTGAAATCTCTGGGGATCTCCGAGATTCCTTC
>CAMODP010000150.1 GCA_946611445.1 uncultured Eubacterium sp. | reverse complement strand
GTATACTAACAGATTCAGTGGGAAAAGTCAACGGATGTATTGTACTTCTTTACTGGAAATTATGTGTAGTTGTCTGAATATTCTCAGTCATTCAGAACCATGCGGATCAGCCGCAGCCCCCTCTTCTGCTTGCGGATTGCACCCGTTCCGTGTACACTTTAAAAAAACAATTCAGAATCAAGGAGGCATACCATGGATATTCAGAAAATACTGGCAGCCTGTGACCACACCCTGCTTGCCCCGGAATCTACCTGGGATGAGATCCGGCAGATCTGCGACGACGGCATCCGCTACAAAACGGCGTCGGTGTGCATACCTCCGGCCTTCGTGAAGCAGGCCCGGGAATATGTCGGAGACCGTCTGGTCATCTGCACGGTGATCGGATTCCCGAACGGCTATATGACGACTGCGGCCAAGGTTTTTGAGACGAGAGACGCCGTGGAAAACGGCGCCGACGAAATCGATATGGTCATTAATATAGGATGGGCGAAGGAACATCGTTTTGATGACATTGCAGCCGAAATCCGGCAGGTAAAGGAAGCCTGCGGCGGAAAGCTGCTCAAAGTCATTTTTGAGATCTGCCTCCTGACAGAGGATGAGATCACAGGTGTCTGCAGGGCCTGCATGGAAGCCGGCGCGGATTTTGTGAAAACCAGCACCGGCTTTTCAAAGGGCGGCGCTACCTTTGAGGCAGTCTCCCTGATGAAAAAGACTGTGGGAGATACCTGCCGGATCAAAGCGGCAGGCGGAATCTCCTCGCTCGAAGACGCTGAAAAATTCATGGAGCTCGGCGCGTCGAGACTCGGCACCAGCCGCATTGTGAAGATCGTGAAGGGGATGGAATCCGTCCGAGTCTAAGCAGCAGAGAGTATGAATACCCAGAAGGGAACCTCCGCAGCGCCGGTACTTAGCGAAGGGTTACCTGAGCTTTAGTACCGCTGCGCGAGGACAGAGCGAAAGCGTTTCCCGAATGGGTATTCATACTCTCTACTGCTAAATGGAGTTCTCTGCGGTCTCCATAAAATACAGCCGCGATGAGAAGTCCTGGAAGTAGCGGGTCTGCTCATTGTAGCCGGTGCCGGAAAAGCCCTGGCTGAGGCTGATGCCGGCATGCATGAGCACAGCGCCGGATACGGTATAGTCTTCTGTCTCTCCCGGCATTGTGACGAAGCGGGCGATCATGTGGTGCAGCACGGAGTCCTGCCGCACATGGACCGGCGCCGCGGTGTTGATGAGGTCGCCGAATTTGCGGATATCGTGGCGGCGGGACTGATTGTAAAAATGATACGTCCTGCCGGGATCCAGGCCTGCCGCCTGATATTTTTCGTACTGTGTGTTCGGGCGGACCAGCTCCTGCAGGAGCATGCCGACAGCACGGGTACGGTCTTCCGACACACAGGTCCACTCGTGGATATTGCCGCCGGTGCGGCCGCGGTAAAACCTTCCCTTCTGCAGCACTTCTCTCCATTCCTTATACAGGGCAATCTGTGTGCGGATCTCTTCGAGCTCCGCCTTTTTCATGTCCGCCAGATTGCACTCATACCCCAGGATCCCGAATGCGGCAGCCGCGAACCGGGTCTCCGGAGGCGTGATCCGGAGGGTCTGATGATTCGGCGCGGATGATACGTGCGCGCTGAGCACAGACATAGGATAGCCGTAGCTGTACCCTTCCTGTATACGGGCGCGGCAGATGGCATCCGTGTTGTCACTGGCCCAGATCTGCGGGAAAAAGCACAGCATACCGGGGTCAAAGCGGTTTCCGCCGGAGGCGCAGCCCTCGAAGAGAATCTCCGGGAACTGCCGGGTAAGCGCTTCCAGCATGCGGTACAGTCCGCAAATATACCGATGGGCCGTCTCCCCCTGACGCTCCGGGGGCAGATGGGGCGAATAGACATCTGAGAAAATGCGGTTCATGTCCCATTTGACATAGCGGATATTGGCAGAGGATAATACCTCCGCCATGGTTTCTGTGATATAGTCCACGACCTCAGGATTCGCGAGATCCAGGATCCGCTGGTGTCTCCCCTCGGAATGCGGATGTCCGGGAATCTCCATGGCCCAGTCCGGATGGCTGCGGTACAGATCGCTGTCTGTACTGATCATCTCCGGCTCCACCCAGATGCCGAACTCCAGTCCCAGTTCATTGATCTTCCGGCAGATCCCGTCCAGGCCTCCCGGCAGCTTTTTTCTGTTTACAGACCAGTCTCCCAGGGAGGAGTCGTCATCATTCCGGGAACCGAACCAGCCGTCGTCCATGACAAACAGTTCGATGCCCGCTTCTTTCCCGGCTTTTGCCAGACGGAGCAGTCTGTTCTCATCGATATTGAAATAGCAGGCCTCCCAGCTGTTGAGCAGCACCGGCCGGACGCGGTCCTTCCAGTACCCCCGCACAATATGCCTGCGGATAAAATCATGCATATGACCGCTGATTCCGGAAAAGCCGCTGTCTGAAAAGGTCATGAACGCCTCCGGCGCTTCCAGGCACCCGCCCGGATCCAGCCGCCATGAGAATCCCTGCGGATTGATGCCTGTGAGAATCCGGGTTTTCCCGTAGGCGTTCACTTCTGCGATCTCCGCGTGGTTTCCGCTGTAGATGAGATTAAAGCCATAGCAGTCCCCGTGCTGTTCTCCGGTATCCGGCCTGTGCAGCATGAAGAAAGGGTTGGCCCTGTTCGAGGATGTGCCGGCCGCCGACGCGATGCCGTATTTTCCGGCCGGGAGCAGCACCGTGTTCCGGTTCATTTCTCTGGCCCAGGCCCCGGTAAAGCTGCTGACCGCATAACCGGCATCCTCCAGATCCAGCTGCAGGCTCATCAGACGCAGGACAGTCACCGGTTCTTCGCTGTCGTTGAACAGGCAGGCGCTGCGGCTGATCACGTCACAGTCTTCAAACACATAATAATGCAGTTCCAGGCGCAGGCCGTACTGCGCGTCCCGCAGGGTCAGGCAGAGATGATCACAGCTGTCCCCGGGCAGCGAGCCGGGAAGCGTCTCAAAAGGCGGCTTGTCACTGTGCAGCTCGCCTTTCTCAAAAAGAAAGTCCGAGGTCCGGCTGCCGTCCGCGTGCAGAATCTCCAGAAACGGTTCCCGGATATCCCCCTTTCCCGAAGCGGACATCTCCAGCCGCAGATCTTCCAGGGTCACATACGGATGCGCGCTGTCATAGGAAATCATATTTCCGGCCTCAAAGGCGCGCTTCTCCTGCATTGCGCTGACGCTGCTCTCTGTGACTTCACCCAGCGCCGGCCCGTAGTACAGATGCTCCGGATGGCCGGTCTCCGTCACGCGGAACAGGTAAGAAGTACCTTCGGTGTGCAGCGCATACGCGTTTTTCAGAATCTGTATCATGTCTTTCCTCTCCGTCAGGCGCGCTGCTTCAGCTCATTCGTAATGTTCTCCATCCTGCTGTCATCCAGGAGGAATCTCTTCTTGAACCAGAACAGCCCGACAAACAGCAGGATCACAGGAACAATCGTCATGGACATGCGGAGGCCGTTTTTGGATGCCTCTGCCACACTCTGCGAAAAGTCAATGGTCTGCTGAGCCTCTGTCGTGGACTCACTGCTCAGGCTGAAAACAGTCAGCGAAATGGACGCGATCAGGGCAGCTACACCGGAAGCCAGCTTTACCACGAAGGTCTGCATGGAGAAAATCACGGATTCGTCCCGCCTGCCGTTTTTCAGTTCGCCGTAGTCGACCGTATTTGCCAGGAAGATCGTCGTCAGGACCTGGAGAACGCCGTTGGCGGCAAAGATGAAAAAGCCGGGCACAAACAGCACAAAGACATTCGACATATTTGTGAACGCCAGGATGAGCAGCACCGCGTAGCCGATGATCGCGCTGGCCAGGCAGATATAGAAGATCCGGATGGTATCCATGAACTTCCGGAGAATCGGGAAAACCAGCATCATCGACAGAATCTGCACGGCGCCGCCGAATGTATTGAACAGCGTGTAGCTGTTGAACCAGCCTGTGCCGCCGAAGTCATATTTGAAGAAATAGATAACGAGGTTGGAGGTGATGTAGATGGCGCAGTTGATCACCACGATCGTAATGACAACGGTCATCGCCTGGTCATTCTGCAGCAGGGCGCGGAACATCTGGCCGATCGACGGCGCCTCCATGTCAACGGTTGCCTTCTCCCGGATGCTGACACACGTCAGGGTAATGAACAGCACAAAAAGGATGGCGATGATCAGGGAGAACCAGCGGAAGCCGACACGCTCATTGCCGCCGCCCAGCGCATGCACGGCAATCATCGTGACCACCGTAATAATGGCAGATCCAACGCCCGCGCAGGATCTGGCCAGGGTCGTCAGCCCCTCTCTCTCTTTTCCGCTCTCCGTAAAAGCCGGGATCATGGACCAGTAGGGAATATCCATCATCGTATACGTCACGCCCCAGAGGATATAGGTGACGGCGGCATAGGCCACGAGTCCGGGGCCGTCAAGCTTCGGAGGCGCGGCAAACATGACATACAGCATCACTGCATTGGTCAGCGTGCCGATCATCAGCCAGGGACGGAATTTTCCCCAGCGGGTGCGCGTCCTTGCCACGATCACACCCATGATAGGATCGTTGAACGCGTCAAATACCCGGGCTGCCAGCAGTATGATGCCCATGGCAACAGCGCTCACGCCGCACACATCCTGAAAATAATACAGTACATAGCTGGCTGAGAGCATGTACACCATGTCCTTCCCGATTGCTCCCAGTCCGTAAGATGCTTTTTCTCTTCCGCTCAGTTTCACGATGGATTTCCCCCTGTCTGTTTTCAAGATTTGTAATTGCTCAGAACCATGCGGAATTTGAACAAAACAGAACCGTCAAGCTCGCTTGTAAGGGG
>CAMODP010000149.1 GCA_946611445.1 uncultured Eubacterium sp. | reverse complement strand
CTGCAGAATATGAAGCAGGAAATCCGTTCCTACGACCAGCCGTTAGTGGAAGTGAGGGATTCACTTTGACCTCGCTAATAAAGAGCAGAGGATCGAAGAATTAGAGAGAAAAATGGAAGAGCCGAACTTCTGGGACAACCCGGAGGAGGCGCAGAAGCAGACAAAAGAGCTGGGCAGCCTGAAGGATGACCGGGAGGTCTACCGGAAGCTGGTATCCGCCAAGGAAGACATCGAGACCATGATCGAGATGGGCGAGGAGGAGGATGACGAATCCCTGGTGCCCGAGGTCAGGGCAATGCTTGATGAGTTCATCGAGACGCTTGACGGCATCCGCATGAAAACACTCCTTTCAGAGGAGTTTGACAACTGCAATGCCATTATCCGGCTGCAGTCCGGCGCCGGCGGCACAGAGGCCATGGACTGGTGCGGCATGCTGTACCGTATGTACACGCGCTGGGCAGAGCGGAAGAATTTCAAAATTGAAGTTCTGGACTATCAGGAAGGCGATGAGGCGGGCATCAAGTCCGTGCTGTTCCAGGTCAACGGCGAGAACGCCTATGGGTATCTGAAATCAGAAAAAGGCGTGCACCGTCTGGTCCGGATCAGCCCGTTCAACGCACAGGCCAAGAGGCAGACCTCGTTCTGTCAGTGTGATGTCATGCCGGAGATCGACAAAGAGATCAATATCGAGATCCGTGACGAGGACATCCGTGTCGACACCTACCGCTCCAGCGGCGCCGGCGGACAGCATATCAACAAAACTTCGTCCGCAATCCGGATCACGCATCTGCCGACGGGCATTGTCGTTACCTGTCAGAATGAGCGGTCCCAGTTCCAGAACAAGGACAAGGCCATGCAGGTTCTGAAAATGGAACTGTATGAGCTGGAGAGAGAAAAGCAGGCAGAGAAGGAGGCCGGCATCCGCGGCGAGAAGACAGATATCGCGTGGGGTCATCAGATTCGTTCCTACGTCCTGCAGCCTTACACCATGGTAAAAGACCTGCGGACCAACGAAGAACGGGGTCAGGCCGATCGGGTGCTCGACGGCGATCTGGATCCGTTTATCAATGCGTACCTCAAGTGGCTGGCCCTGCAGAAGAAACAGACAGAGTAAAACACTGAGAAAAAAGGGGCTGATTCCATGTCTTGAGAGAGACGCGGATCTGCTCCTTTTTTGTATGGCATTTTGCCCGCCGCCTGAAAGGGCAGGCGCAGACAGCAATAAGAATACCGGAGAATACCAATTATGAAAATTGTGCTGCAGCAGCTGACCAAGCGGTATCCCAACCGCAATAAAAAGATAAAAGAAGAATTCACCGCCGTGGATCATTTTGATTTTGAGATTCCGGACGGACAGCTGATCGGACTTCTGGGCCCGTCCGGCTGTGGTAAAAGTACGACGCTGAATATGATCTGCGGCCTGGAAAAGCCTACGGAGGGCCGTATCTTCTTCGGAGAGGATGATGTGACGGACCTCCCCCCGGAGATGCGGGGCGTCGGCATGGTATTTCAGAGTTATGCCCTGTATCCGCACATGACGGTCCGGCAGAATATCACCTTTCCGCTGGAAAACCGGAAAGGGGCTGACCGCATGACGAAGGAACAGATGCAGGACGCGGCACTGGAAGCCGCGCGTCTTGTGCAGATTGATCAGCTCATGGACAGGAAGCCCGGCGAACTGTCCGGCGGCCAGCAGCAGCGGGTCGCCATAGCGAGGGCCCTGGTAAAAAGGCCCCGTGTCCTCCTGCTGGATGAGCCGCTGTCCAATCTGGATGCCCGTCTCCGCCTGCAGACCAGAGAAGAGATCCGGCGGATTCAGAGAGAGACGGGGATCACAACGGTCTTCGTCACGCACGACCAGGAAGAGGCGATGAGCATTTCTGACAGTATAGTCGTGATGTCTGCCGGCGCCGTACAGCAGATCGGCAGACCCCAGGAGGTCTATGATAACCCGGTGAACCTGTTCGTGGCGAAGTTCCTGGGCACACCGGCCATCAACGTCTTCAGGGGCAGCATCCGGAAAGGCATGCTGTACCTGGGCGACGCCGCAGTCATGGATGTGACGGGCATCCCGGACCAGGAGGTCTGGACCGGCATCCGGCCGGAGGGCTTTGTCCTGTCTGAAGACGGTCCGGTAAAGTGCCGCCTGGTCCAGGTTGAGGTCACGGGGCGCGACACCAGTGTCGTGGCGGAACATCCGGCCCTTGCGGGAAAGACTGTCCGCGCCATCATCAGCGCTGAGAACGTGGTGGATACGGACAGCCCCACGGTGTGCTTCTCCCTGAAAAGAAACAAGGTACATCTGTTCAGCATGGAGACGGAGGAGCGGATCTATGAGACACAGTAAGTGGAAGGCCTGGCTGTATCTGCTGCCGGCACTTGTTTTCCTGGGGATTTTCATGGTCTATCCCCTCTTTGATGTTTTAATCTATTCTTTTGAGGAGGGATATAATTCCGCTTCACAGACCTTTTTCGGGATCGGCATTTACAATTACGCCTATGTGCTGCGGGACCCTTATTTTCTTCAGGCTCTGAAGAACACCTTTATACTGGTGGTAATAACGGTTCCGCTTTCTACGGGCATTGCCCTGCTCATCTCCGTGGGCCTCAATTCCATAAAGAGGCTGCGGGAGCTTTTCCAGACGGTCTTCTTTCTTCCCTATGTGACAAATACGCTGGCTGTCGGCCTCGTATTTATGATTCTGTTCCGGAAGACACCGTATTCGGAAGGCCTGGTCAACATGCTCATCGGGTTTTTCGGGGGCAGCTCCGTGGATTTTATTGACGGCCCGTACTGGGCAAAAATGTTCGTCATGTGTTTCTACACCGTCTGGGTTGTCCTGCCCTTCAAGATTCTGATTCTTACCAGCGCCCTGGCATCAGTCAATCCGGATTACTACAAGGCGGCGCGCGTAGACGGGACGGGCAAACTGCGCATTTTCACCCGCATCACGCTGCCGATGATTTCCCCGATGCTCTTTTATCTGGTTATCACCGGCTTTATAGGCGCGTTCAAGGCATACAGCGACGAAGTGGCAATTTTCGGGACGAATCTGAATGCGGCCGGCATGAACACCATCGTCGGCTATGTCTATGACATGCTGTACGGCGACAGCGGCGGATACCCCTCCTACGCGTCGGCCGCGGCGCTGATCCTGTTTGCGGTAGTGCTGACGATCACCTGCATCAACCTGCTGGTCAGCCGCAGGCATGTCTACTATTCCTGAAGGAGGGTGCCATGGAGAAAAAGTCATTTGGCAGAATTGAAAAGAATGCCAGACGCCGGGAGGGGATCCGACTGGGTGTCACCTATGTTCTGCTGGCTGTCTGGGCGTTGGTTGTCCTGTTTCCCTTTTACTGGATGGTGCTCACTTCCTTCAAGAGCTACAGTGCGTACAATTCGGAGTATGTCCCGAAGTTTTATACGCTGTCTCCCACCCTGCAGAATTACAAAGACGCCTTTACGCAGGTGCCGCTGGCCGGCTATTTCCTGAATACGCTGATCTTCACAGTGGCCACGACGGCGATCATGCTGGTGGTGATCACGCTGGCCGCCTATGCGTTTGCGCGTCTGGATTTCCGGGGCCGGAGCCTGACCTTTACCCTGTTCCTGGCGCTGATGATGATTCCCAATGAGCTGGTGATCATCACAAATTTTGTGACGATTACAAACTGGGGCATGCGGAACACATTTCTCGGCCTGATCCTGCCGTCCGTGACATCCGTATTCTATATCTATCTTCTGAAAGAGAATTTCGAACAGGTGCCGGATGAGCTGTATAAGGCCGCAAAAGTAGACGGCACTTCTGACCTGAAGTATCTGACCCGGGTCATGATCCCGATCTGCCGGCCCACGATCATCACCATTGTCATCCTGAAGGTGATAGAGTGCTGGAATGCATATGTATGGCCCCGGCTGATCACGGATGACCAGGCGTATTTCCTGGTGTCCAACGGCATACAGGAGATCCGGGAAAACGGCTTCGGGCGGGAGAATATCCCTGCAATGATGGCTGCCGTCGTCGTCATATCCGTTCCCCTGATCATCCTGTTTCTGATCTTTCACAAAAAAATCATGGCCGGCGTGTCGAGAGGGGGTACAAAGGGATGAGACAGAACAGCACACCTGCTTTTTTCCGCCTGCGCCGGGCCGCCTTGATCCTGGCCGTTCTCCTGCCGGTTTCCTGTCTGCTTGCCGCATGCCACGGGAAGAAGGATACGGCTGCGTTTGCAGTCCCGGAGGCTTTTGATGAGAATCTGCAGCATGAGATCACTTTCTGGGCGAAAAATGATACCAACCGCACGCAGACGATGATCTATGAGAAGGCGATTGAAGATTTTGAGAAGCTCTATCCGAATATTCACGTGAACCTGCGCCTGTATACGGACTACGGCAAGATATACAACGATGTCATTACGAATATTGCCACCGGCACAACTCCGAATATCTGCATTACGTATCCGGATCATATTGCCACATATATGACGGGAGAGCATGTGATCGTGCCGCTGGACGGCCTGATGGAAAATGAAGCGTATGGCCTGGGCGGCAGCGAACTGCGGTTCGACGCTCCCTCACGGGAAGAGGTCATCCCTGAGTTCCTGGAAGAGTGCCGCCTCGGGGGAAACTGCTGTGCCCTGCCGTTTATGCGCTCCACGGAGGCCTGCTACATCAATAAAACCTATGTGGAGGCACTGGGCTATGAACTGCCGGAGATTCTCACATGGGACTATATATGGGAGGTATCGGAGGCGGCCCTGGAGAAAAACGCTGACGGCACTTTTGCGGTCAACGGGCAGAAGATCATGATTCCTTTTATATATAAGTCGACGGACAATATGATGATCCAGATGCTCCGCCAG
>CAMODP010000148.1 GCA_946611445.1 uncultured Eubacterium sp. | reverse complement strand
TGATATCGTCGTCTGCGCGATCGTGGAAGACGGCGGCACCTATTACGCCCCGGCTACACAGGTCGCCCGGTATATCTTCCAGGTGTACTTCAACGACTGGGGATGGTATTGATTAGATTATGGAATTGAATTAATTTTTAGTTGTCTGGATCGCTTTAGTATGGTAGACTGGCAGAGTACGGGCTGAATCAAGCTGCTGCCGGCGGCATTCATTACACTCGTACATAAGCAGTACAGGCAACAAATGCAACACAAGAAATGAGGGAAGAGAGTATGTTGACAAACGCACAGGTCGGTATTCTGATCGTCATGATCGTTTATCTGTTAGGCATGATTCTGATCGGTCTGGTTATTTCCAAACAGAATGCCACCGTAAGTGATTTCTATCTGGGCGGCAGGAAGCTAGGGCCGCTGGTTACTGCCATGAGCGCGGAAGCTTCTGATATGAGCAGCTATCTGCTGATGGGTCTTCCGGGACTTGCGTATCTGTCCGGTCTGGCGGATGTAGGCTGGACGGCGATCGGACTGGCGCTGGGGACATATCTGAACTGGCTGATCGTGGCGAAACGGATCAGACGGTACTCGGCACGGACAGGGTCCATTACGATTCCGGACTTTATTTCAGACAGATATGGCGACAAGAACCGGATCCTGATGCTGATCGGGGCGATTATAATTATCATTTTCTTCATACCCTATACGGGATCAGGTTTTGCCGCCTGCGGCAAACTTTTCGGCAGTCTTTTCGGGGCGGATTACCATGTGGCGATGCTGATCAGTGCGGTCATCATTGTGGCCTATACGATGACGGGCGGTTTTCTGGCGGCCAGCCTCACGGACTTTATTCAGAGCATGATCATGACGATTGCCCTGATCATCGTATTGATTTTCGGCATCAGGACAGCAGGCGGCATGGGGGCGGTTCTGGACAATGCAAGAGCGCTTCCCGGATATCTGTCCATGACACAGACTTACGTGGCGGACACACAAAGTGCGGCGCCCTATGGCTTTATCACCATTGTGTCCACGATGGCCTGGGGTCTCGGATATTTCGGCATGCCTCATATTCTGCTGCGGTTCATGGCTATTGAGGATGACAGCAAGCTGTCGCTTTCCCGCCGTGTGGCATCTGCATGGGTCCTGATTTCCATGTTCGTTGCCATTCTGATCGGTATTGTTGGCTACGGCATGTCCAAGGCAGGTGCCGTACCGATGCTTGAAGGTTCTGCTACGGAAACAATCATTGTAGAGATTTCCTCTCTGCTTAGTTCACACGGGTGGGTGCCGGCAGTCATGGCGGGTATCGTTCTGTCCGGCATTCTGGCGGCGACGATGTCCACCGCTGACTCTCAGCTGCTGGCAGCTTCGTCATCCGTGTCGCAGAATATTATCCATGAATTCCTGCATATCGATATCGATGAAAAGACAAAGATGCTCTTTGCAAGACTGAGTCTGCTGATTATCGCGGTGATCGGTGTCGGTATTGCCTGGGATCCGAACAGTTCGGTTTTCGGCATTGTATCCTTTGCCTGGGCAGGATTCGGAGCGGCCTTCGGTCCGGTCATTCTGCTGGCTCTGTTCTGGAGACGATCCAATAAATGGGGCGCACTTGCCGGCATGATCTGCGGCGGTGTCATGATCTTTGTATGGAAATATGCGGTCAGACCCATTGGCGGCGTCTGGAACATCTACGAGCTGCTGCCGGCATTTATCGTGGCGATCATTGCCGATGTGGCTGTCAGTCTGCTGACCAAAGCCCCCGATAAAGAGGTTACGGACGTATTCGACGAGATGCAGAGACTTTGAAGCAGGAAAGCAAAAAGCTTCTGATACCGGGACAAAAAAACTGTGATGCGGTAACCTAAATTATATTTGACAATCTCCGGGCGGGATGCTATGTTGTACAGGTAAACGCGTTGATGGGGATTAGTACATCTGGCGATTGCCGCAGAGAGCTGCCGGCTGGTGCAAGGCAGTGCAGGACCCGGTTGGAACTGCCCCCGGAGCAGCTGCCCGAACTTTTTCGTGTACAGTATTTCTGAATGCACGGGAATCAGTAGACGCAGACGGATGCCCACCGTTACAGGGGCGCGGATATATATGCGGACGGAAGATTTCTGAAGGACGCACGTATCCGGCAGAGGGCACGGAAAACCGTGAAGAAGAGTGGTACCGCGTGAGTGTGTTTATACGCCTTGCGTCTCTTGCAAAGCAGGGGACGCGAGGCTTCTTTTTTTGTATAAGTTATGACTATGATCAGATGATCGCGATGTGAACACTAAAAAATGGAGGACAGAGAAGATGATGAACAGCAGTAAGTACAAGAAACAGTACTACATGCCGCCGGAGGAGTGCATGGACTGGGTGCGTAAAGACGCGGTTGAAAAGGCGCCGGTATGGTGCAGCGTCGACCTGCGTGACGGCAACCAGGCCCTGGTTATTCCGATGGATCTCGATACGAAGATAGATTTCTTCAAAATGCTGGTAGAGGTGGGCTTCAAGGAGATCGAAGTCGGCTTCCCGGCCGCTTCCGAGACGGAATACATTTTCCTTCGCCGGCTGATCGAGGAGGATCTGATCCCGGAGGATGTGACGATCCAGGTGCTGACACAGGCAAGAGAGCATATTATCCGGAAAACGTTTGACGCGCTCAAGGGCTGCAAGAGCAATGCCATCGTGCATGTGTACAATTCTACGTCCTTCGCGCAGCGCCAGCAGGTCTTCAAAAAGGAAAAGGATGAGATTCTGCAGATCGCGGTAGAAGGCGCGAAGCTGCTCAAGGAACTGACAGAGGCAGAGGGCGCGTCTTACCGCTTTGAATACAGCCCGGAGAGCTTTACCGGCACGGAGCCGGAGTTTTCGCTGGAGGTCTGCAACGCGGTTCTGGATGTCTGGCAGCCGACCGCGGACCGCAAGGCCATCATCAACCTGCCCAGCACCGTGCAGCTGTCCATGCCCCATGTGTATGCCAGCCAGATCGAATACATGCACAAACACCTGAAGTACAGGGAGAACGTTGTGCTGTCCCTGCATCCGCACAATGACCGGGGCTGCGGCGTCGCGGACGCGGAGATGGGCCTGCTGGCCGGCGCCGACAGAGTCGAGGGCACCCTGTTCGGCAACGGCGAGCGCACCGGCAACGTGGATGTCGTCACCCTCGGCATGAACCTGTACATGCAGGGCGTCGACCCGAAACTGAACTTCAACGACATGCCGTCCATCGCCGCGCGCTATGAGGAGTTCACCGGCATGAGCATCGACCCGCGCAGCCCGTTTTCCGGCGCGCTGGTGTTCGCTGCTTTTTCCGGTTCTCACCAGGATGCCATCGCCAAGGGTATGAAGTGGCATGATGAGGTCGAAAAAGACCGCTGGACCGTGCCGTATCTGCCCATTGATCCCAAGGATATCGGCAGAAGCTACGACGCAGACGTCATCCGGATCAACAGCCAGTCCGGCAAGGGCGGCGTAGGCTATGTTCTGGAGACAAACTACGGTCTGGTGCTTCCGAAAAAGATGCGCGAGGCCATGGGCTATGCGGCCAAGGACCTGTCCGATCACCTGCACAAGGAGCTCAAGCCGGAAGAGATATTCAGCCTGTTCAAGGAGAAATTCGAGAATATCGAGACGCCTCTGGCCATCAACGGCGTGCATTTCCGCCAGCTGCAGGAGGGCGGCATCGAGGCGGAAGTCAACTCCCGGTACGGCGGAGAAGACTATGTCAAGACCTTTGCCGTCGGAAACGGCCGCCTGAACGCTGTCAGCAACGCCCTGAAAAAGGCACACGGACTGCAGTATGACCTGACGACATATCAGGAGCACGCCCTTACAGGCAGCTCCAGTTCCGATGCGATTGCCTACGTCGGCATCACCCTGCCGGACGGCAGCCACGCCTGGGGCGCGGCCGAGGACCCGGATATCATCCGCGCGTCCATCGATGCCCTGGTCACAGCCATCAACAACCGGTGAGAGCAGTATTGACAGACGTTCATAATAACGATATAATGTAAACTAAAAGAGAGCACTGCAGCAAGCGGTTGGCTTTGTTTAGGTTATTTTTAATAGACAACCGTCACTTGGCCGAGTGGCGGTTGTCGCTTTTTACGGTAACCGTGATGGTGAAACCAAACACATGTAATGTTAGCGTAATCGGCATGCGCATCACCTCCTTTCCGGAAATGATGGCCAACCGCCTGCATTGCAGCAGTGCTCCCTGCCCTTACGGGCATGTGTATTATATCACGCCCGAAAATATATCGTCAATACGATATGCTTGCAGAGGCGCTGTTCTTTCTGTTCATTTCACTTTTCCAGGTTAAAGGAGGAGACAGGGGTCAGATCTGTGTTTCCGCTGTCTCATCAGCTTATCATTCTTGTCAAAACCGGAGACATAGATCTGCCCCCTGTCTCCTGTCCTTCTCACAGCAGACAAGACATTCTACCTGCAGTAGGCAAGAAAACCATTCACAGAGTATCCGGCTTATGGTATAATACCTTGTGCTGTTTTGAATCATGTTGTAAATGATTACAGCGCCAGAAGTACTGACGATCCATAAGCTGATTTTGGCGTGTGAAACATATACACTTTTAGTACAGGTAGTACAGGAGAAGACGATATGCAGATTCTATACAAAAGCACCCGCGGCGGCGAGAAGGGCATTACGGCATCGCAGGCTGTCCTGAACGGACTGGCCGGTGACGGCGGACTGTACGTGCCGGAGGCATTTCCGAAGCTGGAGGTCACTCTGGAGGAACTCGCGGGGATGAATTACCGGGAGGTGGCCTGGGAGGTCATGCGTCTCTTCCTCACGGATTATACGGAACAGGAGCTGAAGGGCTGCATCGAGCGGGCTTATGACAGCAAGTTTGATGTGCCGGAGATCGC
>CAMODP010000147.1 GCA_946611445.1 uncultured Eubacterium sp. | reverse complement strand
ATATCGCCTGCGCGGGCGGGGAGCCGCTGTTTTTCCTGGACTACATTGCGTGCGGCAAAAACTATCCGGAAAAAATTGCCGAGATCGTCAAGGGTGTGGCGGACGGATGCCGTCAGGCCGGCGCAGCCCTGATCGGCGGCGAGACGGCGGAGATGCCTGGATTTTATCCGGAGGACGAGTATGACCTCGCCGGATTCGCCGTGGGCATTGTTGATGAGAAGGATATGATCACCGGAGAGGATCTGCAGGTCGGGGATGTTCTGATCGGTCTGGCCTCTTCGGGTGTCCACAGCAATGGTTTTTCCCTGGTCCGCAAGATCTTCGCCGTGAAGCCGGAGACACTGGACCGCTACTATGAGGAATTGGGCGGAAAGCTGGGAGATGTTCTTCTGGCGCCTACCAAAATATATGTAAAAGCGCTGCGGAGTGTGAAAGAGGCTGGCGTCCGCATCCGGGGATGCAGCCACATCACCGGCGGCGGGTTCTACGAGAATATTCCCCGCATGCTCCGGGAGGGCGTCCGCGCCAGGATCCAGAAAGACAGCTATCCGGTCCCGCCGGTTTTCCGCGTGATGCAGGAAAAGGGAAATGTAGAAGAGCAGATTATGTATAATACCTTCAACATGGGTATCGGCATGGTGCTGGCGGTCCGCCCGGAGGACGCGGACAAGGCCATGCAGGCTGCGCGCGCGGCAGGCGAGTACCCCTATCAGATCGGTGTGATCGAAGCGGGAGAAAAGGGAGTAGTCTTATGCTGAGGCTGACGGTACTGGTATCGGGCGGCGGCACGAATCTGCAGGCTATTCTGGACGCGATTGACAGCGGCCGCATCCGGGACGCGCAGGTATGCACCGTGATCAGCAACAACCCCGGTGCGTATGCGCTGGAGCGGGCAAAGAGCCGGAATATTCCGGCGGTCTGTGTGAGCCCGCGCAGCTTCCCTTCCAGAAAAGCGTTTGAGGATGCGTATCTGGCGGCAGTCAGAGAGAGCGGGCCGGACCTGATCGTCCTGGCCGGCTGCATGGTTGTCCTGCCGGAGCAGATGGTGCGCCTGTATGAAAACCGCATTATCAATATCCATCCGGCGCTGATTCCCTCGTTCTGCGGGACCGGATATCATGGTCTCCACGTACATGAGGAGGCGCTGAAGAGAGGCGTGCGCGTTACCGGCGCCACCGTACATTTTGTGGACAGCGGCACGGATACCGGGCCGATCATCCTGCAGAAGGCTGTCTGCGTACAGGAGGGCGATACGCCGGAAATCCTGCAGCGGCGCGTCATGGAACAGGCAGAGTGGCTCATTCTGCCGGAGGCCATTGACCTGATCGCGGCCGGAAGGGTACATGTAGAAGGCCGGAAGGTGCATATCGACGACTATTCATTCGGCTGAAGAAAGGAAGCAGTGCGCTATGAAGATACTGGTTGTAGGAAGCGGCGGACGTGAGCATGTGATTGTATGGAAGGCGGCGCAGAGTCCCCGGGTGGACAAAATCTACTGCGCGCCCGGGAATGCCGGCATCGCCGAACTGGCGGAATGCGTGGACATCAAAGCCATGGAGTTTGACCGCCTGGCGGCGTTTGCAAAGGAAAAAGAGATTGATCTGACGATTGTCGGCATGGATGATCCGCTGGTCGGAGGCATTGTCGACGTATTCGAGGCGCAGGGCCTGCGTGTCTTCGGACCGAGGAAGAATGCGGCGATTCTGGAGGGATCAAAAGCCTTTTCCAAGGACCTGATGAAAAAATACGGCATTCCGACGGCCGCCTATGAGACCTTTGATGATCCTAAAGCCGCGGAGGCATATCTGGAGACGGCGAAATATCCGATCGTGCTGAAGGCGGACGGTCTGGCCCTCGGGAAAGGCGTCCTGATCTGTCAGACAAAGGAAGAGGCATTTGCCGGCGTCCGCGAGATCATGGAGGACAGGAAATTCGGCGCGGCGGGAGACCGTATGGTCGTGGAAGAATTCCTGACGGGAAGAGAGGTGTCCGTGCTCTCCTTCGTAGACGGGAAGACCATCAAGACAATGGCTTCCGCGCAGGACCACAAGCGGGCAAAGGACGGAGACCAGGGACTGAATACCGGCGGCATGGGCAATTTTTCTCCGACACCGTTTTATACGGAGGAGATTGACGCCTTCTGCCGGAAATATGTCTTCCAGCCCACGGTCGATGCCATGGCAGCGGAGGGAAGACCCTTCAAGGGCGTGATCTTTTTCGGCCTGATCCTGACAGAGGACGGCCCGCGGGTTCTGGAATACAACGCCCGTTTCGGAGATCCGGAGGCACAGGTTGTGCTGCCGCGTATGGAAAACGATCTGATTGATGTATGTGAGGCCTGCATTGACGGGACGCTGGACAGGATTGACCTGCATTTTCTGGAGGATGCCTGCGTCTGTGTGGTCCTGGCGAGTGACGGGTACCCCGTGTCTTATGAAAAGGGCTTCCCGATCCGCGGCATGGAGAATTTCCGCGGCAAAGAGGGGTACTACCTGTTCCACGCCGGCTCTGCTTTTAATGAAAGGGGAGAGGTCGTCACGAACGGCGGAAGGGTGCTCGGCGTTACCGCTCTCGGAAAAGATCTGCGGGAAGCCCGCGCCAATGCCTACAAGGCGGTGGACTGGGTCGATTTTGACAACAAGTACTACCGCCATGATATCGGAAAGGCTATCGACGAGGCGGACTGAGCGTACAGACCGAAGGAGAGAAACCGACAGAGGCAAAATGAAAGGAGCAGAAAAGGAAACCCCTTTTCTGCTCCTTCAGAACAAGAAGGCACACTGAGGCCGGTCCGCTCATTGCTGCGGAAGCTGGTATTCAGCGATCTTTGCCAGAAGATCCATCTGCTCCAGTGCTTTCTTTTTGCCGGTGTTGTTCAGATTGTTGAAGGCCTGTATAAAACGGGCATTCAGCGAGGAACTGGAGCCGCTGCTTATCTCAGAGAAATATGAGGAAAGCTTCTGGATATCTATGCCGCCAATGTTGTCAGCCAGATATTGATCAAGGCGCTCGTCAAAAACGACCAGAATCTGGACGAAAAGTTCCACATCAATTCGACGGTTTCCCGATTCGATCAGTGAGATTGCCTGTTGGGTCAGTCCCACTTTGGCGGCCAGATCCTTCTGGGTCATGCCGGCCTTGATCCGAAACTGACGGATTGTTTCACCGATGGACAGTTTTTTTCTTGTAGGTTCCATTGTATTCACCACCTATAAAAACAGTCGCTGTTCAGCAGAGTATGCAAAAAACAGGATAGTATTATACAAACAATACCATATATCTGGTGCTCTGGCAAACAATCGCGCTGTGTGCATTATATCGAAAAACAACGTTTTTCCATGATGTTCCCTGTTTTCCTCGAATGAATAATCACTGCTGACGAGGATCTGAAATTATGAATAAGTATACACGAAAATTACTTGGTACACAATAGAGTTGTTTAACTATTATACAATAAAATGATGTTCGCCTGTCGAAAATGAGTCTGTACATGAGGGGAGGAGACAGACCATGCAGCAAGTTTTATATGAAATGACTGCCATTCTGGCAAGGATTCACGACCGTCTGCTGACGCTCAATGATTCTTTTGAACTGTATTTCACAGACAAACAGCTCCATTTCCTGGTGATCGGACTGATCGGGATGGCGCTTCTCTTTGTAGTCCACCCGCTGTTTACGCTGCTGGCAAAAAAGGATCATATACTGGCGGTGTCCTGGCTGTACGTGTTTACAGTTATACTTGTTCTGACTTTTTCAGTTGAGATAGGGCAGTGGCTGTCCGGTTCCGGCACGATGGACTTTGAAGATGTGAGTTCTGGGATCCGGGGGTTCCTGGCCATGTTCCTGGTGTTCGCGGCGATCAGGGCCGTGATAAAGGGGTTCGCCAGGCTGTTCAGAAAACTGGACGGAGATGTACAGTGAAGGGGTGGTGAAGAAACTATTTGCTGCGCAGCTGAGATGTACGAAGATCCATTCGGGAATCGCTTGCGCTCTGGTCTACGCTTCGCTCCGGTCGGCGCTAAACGAACGTCCACCGGACGTTCAGCGCCCTCGCGTAACGGTACTAAAGCTCAAGCAGGCTTTCGCTAAGTACCGACGCTGCGGAGGTTCCCTTCTGGATCTTTGTGCATCTTCAGCTGCGCAGTTCTCTTTATAGCTGCGGGCCTGCGGCTACAAGGGCCTTGCCGGCTGCGTTTCCTTCGTATTTCTTGAAGTTCTTGATGAAGCGCTGGGCCAGATCTTTTGCTTTTTCATCCCACTGGGCCGCTTCGGCATAGGTGTCGCGCGGATCGAGGATGCCGGTATCGACGCCCGGAAGCTCTGTCGGCACTTCAAGGTTGAAGAACGGGATCTTTTTGGTCGGGGCTTTCAGTACGTCGCCGTTGAGGATCGCGTCAATGATGCCGCGGGTATCTTTGATGGAGATACGTTTTCCGGTGCCGTTCCAGCCGGTGTTGACCAGATAGGCTTTCGCGCCGCTCTTCTGCATTCTCTTTACCAGCTCCTCGCCGTATTTTGTCGGATGGAGCTCCAGGAAGGCCTGGCCGAAGCAGGCGGAGAAGGTCGGGGTGGGCTCGGTGATGCCGCGCTCTGTGCCTGCCAGCTTTGCAGTGAAGCCGGACAGGAAATAGTACTGGGTCTGCTCCGGTGTCAGGATGGAGACAGGCGGCAGTACGCCGAAGGCGTCCGCGGACAGGAAGATGACATTCTCGGCATCCGGACCGGCGGAAATTCCGTTGACATTCTTCGCAATCTTCTCGATGTGCTCGATCGGATAGGAGACACGGGTGTTTTCCGTGACGGACTTGTCGTTGAAGTCGATTTTTCCTTCTGCGTCAACCGTTACGTTCTCCAGCAGGGCATTGCGGCGGATGGCGTTGTAGATATCGGGCTCGGACTCCTTGTCCAGGTTGATGACCTTGGCGTAGCAGCCGCCCTCGAAGTTGAACACGCCGTTGTCGT
>CAMODP010000146.1 GCA_946611445.1 uncultured Eubacterium sp. | reverse complement strand
TGACTGTTACTAATCGGTCGAGGGTCTGACCAGAGACCATGAGTGAAGAAAAAAAAGTCTTCACAGTTTGGATTTATGTATTCAGTTTTGAGGGTATATGTTGAGAGTGGCTTGCAAAAGTCACTCTTTATTTTTTCATATATATCTTCAGGATAGGGGATTGGTCAAATGGTATGATAGGGGTCTCCAAAACCTTTGGTGGGAGTTCGATTCTCTCATCCCCTGCTCGATTGTGAAGCTGCAAGTCTTTTTTAAGACCTGCAGTTTTTTTGTGGTATAAAGTTTATTTCCTATTGTATACTATGATTACAAAGCCAAAAGCACGGAACAATCCGAAATCGACTTTTGTCGGCCTAATCTATACTTGTTCATAAGACAAGGCGCACACGCGTGAAATGAGGAGTCTGCTGTGGAAAGACAGTATAAAGCATTTATCAGCTACCGGCATCTGCCGCTGGATATGCAGGTCGCCAGAAAGCTGCACAGACGGATTGAGCATTTTGTGATTCCGCGGAAGCTGCGGAAGGACGGGCAGAAATCGCCGGGCCTGGTCTTCCGGGACGAAGATGAACTGCCGTCCTCCAGCGATCTGTCCATGAATATCCAGGAGGCGCTGGATCACTCCGAATTCCTGATCGTCATCTGTACGCCGGAGACGCCGGCTTCAGACTGGGTCAGTCAGGAAATCTCCTATTTTCTGAAACATCATGACAGAGACCATGTTCTGGCGGTGCTTGCAGACGGGACGCCCGGAGAATCCTTTCCGCCGCAGCTCACGTCGACAAGAGCGTCAGGGCCTGCTAGGAGAGATGCTGTCTCCGGAGACGACGTCTCTGAATCTTCGGATCAGACGAGCGGCAATTTGAATTCATATTCTCCGGCAGATAACCTCTCCGATCAGATAGAGCCGCTGGCGGCAAATATTGTGGCGGATTCAGAACGCAGAAGGAACCGGCTGCTTCAGACGGAGAGCCTGCGCATCCTCGCTGCCCTGATCGGCTGTACCTATGATGAGCTGTACCAACGGGAACAGAGATACCGGACCGGCAGGGCCGCCGCCGCGGCAGCTGTGGTTATTGCGGTTGCGGCTGTTGTCATCGGCATCCTCGTAAACCGGAATGCCGTAATCCGCGCCAACTATGAGCAGGCTCTGCGGAACCAGTCGGTATATCTCGCGAAGGAGTCGATGGACCTCTCGGATTCAGGTGACCAGCTCGGGGCAATCGCACTGGCAATGGAAGGCCTGCCGTCTGAGGAACGTGACCGGCCCCTTGTTTCGAAGGCGGAATTTGCTTTGGGATACGCGGCGCATGCCTATCTGGCGCCTGGAAATGCCCTCGGCCTGACCGGAACAGGCATTCTGCATCACTCCAACGGAGTGGAGGTTTTTCGGCAGAACAGGAAAGGGGACAGCCTCTGTGTGCTGACGAAGGACAATATATTGGTGTGCTGGGACCCGCACACACTGCACAGAAAATGGGAGACAGACCTGGGAAGGCAATTCAGCTCCTTTGATATCGGACTTGCAGGATTTCTGAATGACAGCGACCCGTTGTACTGGACGGATGATTATGTCTGCTGCATAGATGGGGAAACGGGCGGGAAAAAATGGACAATGGACAGAAATGAACTGCTGCAGGAGTCATATGACAGTATCTATTCATGCGGTATCGCAGAAGAAGAAAAAACTGTCATAGTATGCAGCAGCAGCGGCGTGGCCAGGCTGGATCCGGGAACCGGCAAAAAAATCAGTTATTTTGACTGGCCGGAGTTTGGGGAGGAAGGAGAGGAAGCTTCATATAATTTCCTGTCGGCCAGGATTGACAGCCGTACTTCTCTGCTGGCGGTACAGTTTGACTCGGGGACGTATCCGGATGAGCTTCGCGGAATTGCTGTCATAGATGCAGCAGACGGAACGCTCAGAGGAAGGACAGGCGGCATGCCCGATACCCTGGATCTGTACCTGCCGTATAAATATGTCTTTCCGGATGAGGACCATGTCATTTTCGTCACCTCAGATCTGTCAGGCGGGAGCGCGTCTACCATGCTGGGCGTTTTACACACACAGGTGTACAGCGAAAATGTGCTCAACTGTCTGGATCTGAAATCAGGTGAAATCGTATGGACGTCTGCGCACAGATCCAGTTTTACGGGGGCAAATGACATTCTCCTGTTCGATGATTCACTGACGGACAAACCCCTTCTGGCATATGCGTACGCCAACCATCTGGATCTGGTTGACCCGGCGGACGGGACAGTTCTCAGCTCGGCGGAATATAAGTCCCGGATTATCAGCCTGGACATTGTCGGCAGCCGCCTGATCTGCGTGACCGAGGACGGACTTCAGGGCTACCTGGATCCCGGAAATACGGATACGTGGCAGTCAGCGGATTATTTTACCGACAGGATCGTGCAGGCGGAGAGCCGTGCCGGCAGCGTATGGCTGGTATCGTCGAAAGCCCCGGAGGATCTGGTTCATTACAGCACGGTCACACCGGATCCGGCGTGGCGCGATACGCCTGCGCAGTGGACCGGAGCGGACGGCGGGAAGGACTTTTTTACACAGGACTGTTTTCTGACGGACGGCTGTTTTGCGCTTCTGGATGATTACCGGCTGCTGATCTCGGACGGGACGGCGGAAGGACCGCTGCGCGAGGCGGAGCTGCCGCATGAAGAGGAGGCCTGGCCAAAGACAGAATACTATATGGGCCATCTGAATGACGGCATTTTTACGCTACTGTACAGCAAAAATGACGAGGTCGGCATGCTGCACGTGGACATGGCATCCCTGCGGCAGAATAAAGTCCGGTGGACGCAGGAGGATCTCAGGATTATCTGGCTGGGCTGCGCGGAAACAGGCAGCGAATACTATGCCGTCTGCTGCCGGAATGAGGGGGATGAACAGAATCCGGCCCAGAACATTATCCTGTGCGTTCTGGATGATGACATGCACGTCCGCAAGCAGGTAAGCATCGGCAGCTTTGAGGATCTGACGACTGTGCAGAGTATTCTGCAGGAGGACCGGTATCTGTATATCTGCCTGCCGGAGATCGCCCGCACATACTGTATTGATGTACAGAAGGATCGTGTAACCATCTGTCATGAGGATGTGAGTGATGCTTTCGCGCGCGCGGTCGAAGAAGAGTCCTCCGCGGGTCTGGATACCCGGGTTTGCTTTTGCCCGGACAGCCGCAATTTTGCGGCGGAGACGGCACCCGGTACGGTACAGGTGGTTCACCCGGAAAAAGGGACGCTCTTTACGCTGCAGAGAAGCATGCCGGATATTCTCGCCATGACCTTTACGCCGGACGGCAGGACGCTGCTCACCCTGGACACGGGCGGGTATATGAACCGGTTCAGTGCAGAGAACGGCGCTTTCCTCGGCAGGACAGAAATCTGGTATTCGAGTGCGCTGACATCGTACCAGTCTTACAAATGGCAGTTTACGGACAGAGGCTTCCTGGTCCTGACGGCAGGTGACTGCGCGAATCTGATCAGCCTGGCGGACTGGGGCGTGTACGCCTATGTGCAGAATTGTTTCGGCTATGAGGAAACGGCGGATTTCTTCCCCTGCTATACATATGAGACGGGCAGCCGCACGTACGGCGGCTTTACACGCTATACGACGGAAGGACTGCAGAAATACGCGTCTTCGCTGCTGAACGGGTGGGAACTCAGCCTTTCCCAGAGAGAGGAGTACGGCCTGGACTAAAAAAAGCTTTACTCGGCAGTTTTTTATGATATAATACGTTTGTATCGCGCCTTATGCGCGGCACAGGGGATTGGTCAAATGGTATGATAGGGGTCTCCAAAACCTTTGGTGGGAGTTCGATTCTCTCATCCCCTGTTCGAAAAGAGCTGAAGTCCTGGTTTCGGGATTTCAGCTCTTTTCTATAGGTTTCGCCGAGTGATTATGATATACTCAGAAGGAAATGGCTTTTCCCGCGGACGGGGAATCCGGAACTGAAGCAGAGACAGATACAAGAACAGACAGGAGAACAGGAGGGAGACATGAATCTGGGAGATTTGAAGAAAAAAGTTCAGCAAAATGCGCCCAAAATGAATCAGACGGGACCGGCCGGCCCCGGGCCTGTAAAGCCCCGAAAAGGAAAGGGCCTTGGCATTGGCCTGGCAGTTTTCATCGTGCTGGCAGTCATTGTCCTCAACATCATTTTTACCAGCTTCTACCGGGTCACAGAGCAGGAGAATGCCGTCGTAACGATGTTCGGCAATGTGGTCCGCACGGATACCGCCGGTCTGTACTTCAAGATTCCGTTTATCCAGAAGGTGGAATTCGTAGATATGACGACACACGGCACCGGCATAGGCTACACTGTCAGTGATGCCGGGCAGAACATCACCAATGAAGATGACGGCGTCATGATCACGTCGGATTTCAACCTGCTGAATATTGACTTTTATCTGGAATACAAGGTGAGCGATCCGGTCGCCTATATCTACAACTCCACAAAACCGGAAGACATCCTGAGAAATATGACGCTGGCCAGCATCCGGTCTACGATCATCGATTTTACGGTAGATGATGCCATGACGACCGGCAAGAATCAGATCCAGGCGGATGTTAAGGAAAAAATTACAAAGGAGCTGGAAGAGACGCCGATCGGGCTTCAGATCGTGAATATCTCTGTGCAGGACGCGGAGCCGCCGACGCAGGAGATCGTGTCCGCCTTCAAGAACGTGGAGAACGCAAAGCAGGGCAAGGACACGGCAATCAATACGGCGCGGAAATATGAGAATGAACAGCTGCCCGCGGCTGAGGCGGAAGCGGACCGCATTCTTCAGAACGCCGAAGCGGCCAAGGCTTCGCGCATAGCGGAGGCCGAAGGGCAGGTGGCGCGGTTTAACGCCATGTATGAACAGTACGCCCTCAACCCCCTGATCACAAAGCAGAGAATGTTCTATGAGACCATGGAGGATGTGCTCCCGAATATGAAGGTGATCATCACGGACGGGGACACGCAGACCATGCTT
>CAMODP010000145.1 GCA_946611445.1 uncultured Eubacterium sp. | reverse complement strand
GAGACAGGGGTCTGACCCCTGTCTCCTCCATCTCATCAGCTGTCAGCGCACATACTGCGCGTCTACAAATCCGTAGATGCCGTTGCGGTATGCCAACAGGTAGCCGTTCTCGTAGAAGTTCTTGTGTACAAAGATAGCATCTCCGTTCCAGTACTGGGTGTTAGGCATTGCCGCGCCTGCAGGACTGTACTGCATCACCAGGCAGGTGCCTGTCGGCAGATTGCAGACGGTCTTGTACACATATTTGCTCAGGTCATGGACATATTCGGATTCAGCAGATCCGCCAGCTACATTCTCAAGGTTCTCATTGTTCATCTTTTCCATGAATTTACCCTCCTGTTGGTAAAGCATTTTGATTTTGTTCCTTCTGATGGTGCTTTTGGAATTACTTGCCTTCAGATAGTCTGTTAGCTTTCTTTCCGTACTGAGTATACTGCAGGTTTTGTCACAGAACAATCACACTCACGCATTTTTTATTTTGTTTTTATAAGTGTCAAAATGATAGCCGCGGCAGCAGAGATAATCAGCGACAAAGGAAGAATCCCGATATTGTCCTGGTTCAGGGCCATGATCGCGGCAAAAACCGTCAGTACAAAAACCAGACCAAAATCGATGGATTCGCTGGCAACACGGTCGGCGAGACGACGCCTGACTTTAAGCGTATCCAAAGGCTCCGAATCCAGGATATCCCTGTAATATTTGTCCAGACGGATGGTTTCCATGTCATTCTCCAGCTTCAGGATCGCCTCAGCGTCGGGATACAGCCCGTAAAACGAAGTCTCATCTTCCTCAGAAACTTCCCGCGCCTTCAGAATCGCTTCCTCAGTCTTATCATTTGCGCAGTAAGCCCGGATGCGGATCTCCCGCAGACGGTAGGCGCTGCAGGACATCCATTCGGCCAGTTCCCGCCTGTCCCGGCTGTTTTCCTCCTCTGAAAGAGAGTTCGGAAAATGTTGTCCCTCCGGCAGGTGCGCATCCGCCGAAAAATTCTGTCCTTCCGGGAGTTGCATGTTCGCCGACATATGTTGTCCCTCCGGCAGGTGCTCATCTGCCGAAAAATGCTGTCCTTCCGGCAGTTGCATCCCCTCCGGCACGCAGCGGCCCAGCCAGATATGCTCTCCCTCTCTGGCGCGCATAATGGTCAGCGCGTCCTCGGAAACACGGCAGCTGTTTTTCTCCATATCAAGAGGAGACGCCATATTGACGCGCATGAACAGACGCTGTCCCGGATGTATCCGTTCCGTCAGAGTCTGCAGAAAACTAAGGTGCAGCGGCGCTAAGCGGACGCACTGACCCTTTGTCTCCCGATAGGGCAGCCCGATGGCATTGCGCAGTGTCTGGTCCAGAGCGAGCACATGGTCCGGCAATTCTTCATCGATAACGACCTTCCCATACGCCGACAGCGTTTTCCATTCCAGGGCAGATCCGGGCTCTCCCGAATCCGGCCTGAGCCCGGACTTTCCCGATCCCAGACCTGCCTTCACATTCTCCACAATATATCTGACAACGGCAAAAGCGCCGATCTGATATTCCCGCCTCATTCTGCTGTTCATGCCGATCACATAATCATTCACGGCATGTTTCCGGTGGCGCATGCCGGTCGGCACGACCGCACAGTCAGCCTTCTGCGGCAGCCGCGCCTGCAGATACATCTCAGCGTCCGCCGCATCCAGCCCGCATTGCGTCAGACCGTCGCGGATCACCTCCAGATAAGGACCGCTCGGTTCGCCGACGCTGCCGTTTTCAGAAAGCCAGGCATCCGTGCAGGTAAACGTGACAACAGGAATCCCGTCCTTCTCCTCCACATAGACCAGCTTCCCGTAGGGATGATCCGGATACAGATCAAATTCCCCATTCTCACGCAGCGCCTCAAAATCAATATCTCTGGGTGGCACGCCCCCGTTCTCCTGACAGACAACATCCGCAAACTGTTCCCTTGTGATCCTGTACAGCCTGCAGACAGTCTTCAGATTGTGCTCTCTGTGCGACATATCCAGAAAAGCCGCGCTCCTGTTTTCCCATTTTGCAAAATGCCCGAGAAACAGAAGCTTAAACGGCAGCCGGCAGACCTCAGACGCCGTCGGCTCGCTCTTGTCGGCGCTCCCCTTTTCCGTAACACGGTGACCGCCCACCTCCAGGCTTCCGCCGCGAATATAGATCATGAACCTGTCCTTATTCAGATTTGAGCCATAACACGCATACCACAAATATTCAGGTTTCACTGTTTTATCCCTTCCGAAGGAGACAGGGGTCAGACCCCTGTCTCCCATCTTTCGCTGTACATTGTCTTCATCGAAGGAGACAGGGGGCTGACCCCTGTCTCCTCCCGAAATTTCCGTCTCCTCCGCCGTAATCCCCTCGGCACGGCGGGTTTCCGGTTCTGCGTTACCGATATACCCGTTCCTCCGCCGTAGTCCCCTCGGCGCGGCGGGCTTCCGCTTCCGCGACAAGTTCGTCATATTCCGAGAGATTATAGCTTCTCTCATACGGCGTCGGCAGCAGTTTTTCATTGATATAGCCTATGATTTCCTCCCGCCTGGGATCATCCCATGACAGGTCGATGCCGGTGATTTTCCAGTTGTGATCCACCGTCGGCTCTACCGGGGAATGTTCGGCAAAGTAATCTACAATCATGTCCCGGACAGAGTTGGAGGACTCCCCGTCACGGTTGGCTTCGGCCAATTGCTCTGCTTTTATGACTGATGAATAGCGGTAATTGCTGACCGCAAGTTTCAGAATCTCGTCATCTGCCAGCGGTTTTCCCTTGTACATGACATTTTCAATGCGCTCGCCCTTTGGTTTGGACAGGTTGATTTCATAGTCAACCCCGGCAAACATATCATACCGATAGCCCGGAAATTCCGGATCAAAAGAGATATTGATGTCGCCCGGCTTCCACTGATTGTAATAGCCGGCGGACCATTCCATATAGTCTTTCAGTTCCCTTCCCGTCACATTCAGCGTGACGAGGGTGTTGTCAAATTCATAAATACTGAAAATATCTCCGTAATAGATTTCCCCCTCCGGCAGGTCACCGGTATCTCTGAACAGCGCGCAGGAGGTCACATCCGCGCCGGAGGCAAGAAGCTGCACCTTCAGAATCAGGTCGATAACCGCAGTATCCTGCAGCCTGCCCTCCGGAAGCCCCCGGATCTCGTCCTCGGGCTGGAATTTAGCCGTAGTTGTCCCGAGTTTACTGCCTGTCTCCTCCTCATCATCGTCATCATCGCTGTCAGTTCCCCCGACATAGGCAATGGTCTGCTCGTGCAGCGCTTTTACCACAGGCAGTTCCCGCAGTTCCTCACTCGGCGCGTAGTCAGCCATATCCACGATTTCAGTGGAAATATCCCGGATCTGCCTGTCACTGTCCAGCGTAACGTCGATACGGGCGATTTCACGCCCTGCATTCCGGACGCCGACGACGGGAACATCACCGATCCTGTCATTTACCGTAATGTGCATGTGCGCGACCTGGAGAATGTCTGTCTCCGGATTCGTCTTCAGAATCTTCTCGCCGGAATCCGATCCGTTCTCCTCGTCATATTCAGAATACAGACCCATATGCGCAGAGACTAGTATGATATCCGCCTGATCGCCGATCTCTTCTATGGCCTTTTTCACGGCCTCGTCAGCCGGCTCGCAGACCAGCTCGTCGATACCCTCCTTGCCCCCGTCCCATCTCGGGATAAAAGGCGTGGTGACGCCGATGACAGCCAGCCGGACGCCACCGCGCTCGACAATCGTCCATCCGCTCCCGGAAACAGGCTCTCCGTCCCCGTCCAGAATATTGGCACAGAGCACCGGAAAAGCAGCCTGACCCGTGATTTTCCGCATCGTTTCCACGCCCCAGTTGAACTCATGGTTGCCCAGCGTCATCGCGTCATATCCCATAAAATTCATAGCCGCCATGACAGGGTGCGCCTGATCCGGGAACTTATTGGATATATCATCCGTCATAATCGTTCCCTGGATCTCATCACCGCCGTCCACGAGAAAAACAACCGGATTCTCCTCCCGGACCTGGCTGATATACGTGTAGAGCCGGGCCATGCCATCATTATCCGTTTCGACATTTTCCGCATACGAATAGCCCCAGATATTGCCATGCATATCTGAGGTCCCCAGAATCACAACATGGGTCTCACCCTCTTCGGCAAAAACCATGCCGGAGAACAGCAGTGTCAGAAAAAGAGCCGCCAAAGCGGCAAAAAAGACGCGGTGTACAGTTTTTTTCATATGCCCCCATTCCTACATGCTTTATCTCAGGTCTGCAGAAACATCTGCAACCCTCATGCTCATATCTGCCATTTCCATACGCTTTCCGCCAGGAAAAAGTCCTCAGGGCCGCAGCATTTTTCTCTTCCTGGACAGCTCCCGGATAGAACAATACTTATCCGCCGCCATCACAACCCAGCCCTCCTTATACCTGGGCGGTATGATGCAGATCGGCCACATATGCCGCTTAATCGCGTTGTACTGAACCTTATTCACATGATACTCATCCCTGGCGATCCTGGCCCCCTTCCGCGGATGCCAGAAAGCCTTCCGCCATCCGGCGCTGTCATGCACGCGGTCCTCCGTCATCCCGATATCGTGCAGCAGACACGCCTGCACCACATCCTCCTCCGACACATCGATCCCGTGCCTGTTCAGCCACTCACACATCCTCCTGCCGTACTCAGCCGTATTCCGGCTGTGCTCAGCCACATTGCCGGTAATATGATGCGTGACAGTCTCCGCCTTCTCAAAACGCGCCGAAGAAAGAATATTGACGCTCTCATTTTCCTTAGTCCGTTTCATATTCATGCTCCCAGTATACCACCTTTCCCGGTTATTCTGACACCACTTTATGAAAACTTCCAACTTGCCTCATTCTGAATATAATATAGTATACATAATGTCACAGAAGTGTCACGGTATCGGGCGCTTCCGTCGGGAGACAGGGGTCAGACCCCTGTCTCCTCTTCTTGAATCTGACTTTAGTCAGTTGAGCATGAGATTTGTTTGCTTGCAAACATATCC
>CAMODP010000144.1 GCA_946611445.1 uncultured Eubacterium sp. | reverse complement strand
CGGGAGGATCTGCCAGTAGGACTGTCCGGCTTCCCGCAGAAAGTCTATAAAGGTCCGGGCTTCTGCGGAAAACCGGCCGATCCCGTACCGGCCCGGCAGCGAAAACACCGGGAGCAAAACGCCGCTGGCTCTCATATTACAGCACCTTATCCCTTCACGGCTCCGGCGACCACTCCCTCGATGATATATTTCTGCACAAAGATGTAGAAGATTACAATCGGGAGAATTGCCAGAACCAAAACCGCCATCATGGCACCCCAGTCGACCTGTCCGTGGGACTGCTTCAGAAACTGTACCGCAATCTGGATGGTCTTGTATTTATTGATATTCAGGACCAGACTCGGCAGCAGGTAATCGTTCCAGATCCACATGGCATCCAGGATGGCCACAGTGATAACCGTCGGCTTCATGATCGGAAACACGACCAGAAAATAGGTCTGGATAGGTGAGCAGCCGTCGATCATGGCCGCCTCCTCTATCTCCAGCGGGATCTGCTTCACAAAGCCGGTAAACATGAACACCGCCAGCCCGGCCCCGAACCCCAGATACACGATGACGATGCCGACGGGGTTGGACAGGTGCAGCATATTCGCGAATTTCGACAGTGTAAACATAACCATCTGGAACGGCACGATCATGGAAAACAGACACAGCAGGTAGATCGCCGACGTTGCCAGATTCTTAACGCGCACAATATACCATGCGCACATGGAGCAGCACAGGATAATCAGGCCCACAGACACCACGGTAATAAACAGAGAATAGCCGAAGCACCGGAAAAAGTCCGTCTTCTTGATGGCATTTGCGTAATTCAGAAAGCCCACAAAGGTCTTGTGTACGCCGCCCCACCATCTGTCAAAGCCCTTTGAGAGGGGCACGGTACTGATGCCGAACGGGTTTTTGAATATATATGCCTTTCTCTTGAACGAATTCAGCAGCACGATCAGGATCGGGGCAATCCAGACGAAGGAAAGCAGCGTAAAGAACCCGCTCATAACCCCGCCGTGTTTTACCCTGCGTGCGGAAGAAACCTGTCCGCCGGATCTCTTTTTTGTCTTCTGTCCTGCCATCAGTTCTCCACCTCCCCTCGTCTTGTCAGCTTATTCTGGGCCACGGATATCAGGGCCACCAGGATAAAGAAAATCACTGCCTTGGCCTGGCCGACACCCTGCCAGCCGGTCGTGCCGTACATCGTATCGTAAATATTCAAAGCAAGCAGCTGAGACAGCTTGCCCGGCTTTCCGCCCGTGAGCGCCAGGTTCTGGTCAAAGAGCTTGAACCCGTTTGTCAGGGTCAGGAAAGTACAGATCGTAATCGTCGGGCGGAGCATCGGAAGGATGACGTTCGTGAGCAGCTGCCAGGCATTGGCGCCGTCTATCTTTGCCGCCTCGATCATGTCGCCGGGAATATTCTGGATGCCGGCGACATAGATGATCATCATATAGCCGATCTGCTGCCAGCAGACAACGGCAACCAGGCCCCAGAAGGCTGTCCACTGTGTCGACACGATCGTCATGGAATACTTGTCCAGCATGCTGTTGAAAATCATCAGCCAGATATAGGACAGGACGATGCCGCCGATCAGGTTCGGCAGGAAAAACGCCGTCCGGAACATGTTTGTGCCCCGGATGCCCCTGGTCAGCGCCATGGCAATCGCAAATGACACTACATTGATGAGCACAACCGTGACAATGGTAAAGAGCACCGTGTACCACAGCGAGTGCAGGAAGGTTGTGTCCAGCTTGCCGTTTACAAAAAAGATCCGCGTGTAATTTTTCAGTCCGATCCATTTCCAGTCCACAACGGTCGTGAACTTGCAGAAGGACAGAAAGATGCCGTATACAAACGGCACGATAAACCCGATCGTAAAGGCGGCCATCGTCGGCAGGACAAAGACCGGCCAGTACTTCCTGATTGATTTTTCCATCTGAAAGCCCCTCTTTTCTGAGAAAAAGCGGGACGACAGCATCCGGGACTTACGATCGCCAGATGCTGCCGTCCCCAAATATCACATGCCGGCTGCCGGCCTCCCTGTGCAGGCGCGGCTAAACCGTGCATATGAAAATTCTGTCGTCGCGCAGCCTTATTCAGCAGCTTCCGCCGCCAGGGCCCACTGCTCTGCCCAGCCGTCCACAAAAGCGGAGACGACGGCATCCCAGTCACCGGAACCGTCCGTGTAGGCTGTCAGGGCCGAGACAACGTCTGCTCTCCAGTCATCTACATTCGGGGTGGCGTTGAAGGACCACGCAACAGAGGTCTTGCCTTCTGCCATCAGCTCGGAGGCAGCAGCGGCAAACTTGTTGTTGGAGGCATAGTCACCCTCGAAGGTATCGAACGGAGCGGACAGGCCCATGGCATTGGTAATGGCATCGCGGCCCGCGTCAGAGGTGATAACCCAGTTCAGGAACTCCAGTGTCGCATCGATATCTTCCTGCGGCGCTTTGGCGTTGACAGCCCAGTGATTCTCCGTGCCGACGCAGAGGCCTTCATTCTCATCATCAACGCCGAAGTAGATCGGCATCATGTCCAGATCGTCCTCTGTCACCAGATAGCCGTTGTCCGGATTAAGCAGTGCGGAGAACTCCCAGTCGCCGTTCTGATAGAAAACAGCTTCCTCCATGCCCAGCTCGGCCTCCGCGTTCAGGGCGCCGCTGTTCAGCGTCTTCGGATTGGCACCGGAGGTGTTCACATACATATCCCAGACTCTCTTGTAGTTGTCGAGATAGGTGCCCTTGATCTCGGGCTCGCCAGCGATCAGGTCAACGCCGTCGTCCAGGAACTCATAGTACAGAGGCATATTTGCCAGATGGCCGGAGAATCTCCAGGAGGAGCCGTCATCCAGACCCGCGGAAGCAAACGCGCCGGTCAGCTCATAGCCGAACTCATCATTGATCTCGTCGATGCGCTCGTTGATGTCAGTTGCGACAGCTTCCAGCGTATCCAGGCTCTGGATGTCTTCCGGCGCAGCGATCACCGCATCCTCCAGCGTGCAGTAATCCTCCAGGATTGTCTTATTGTAGATGATGCCGTAGCACTCGTAGCAGTTCGCGACAGCCGCAACCTTGTCATTGTACTCAATGGCCAGGCTCTTGTCGGACAGGTGGCTGTAGAGCTCCGAATCCTTCAGGTCGTAGGTGTACTCATCCCAGGTCTGCGCGGCAGTCGCATTGCCGATGTTGAAGATGGTGGGCGCTTCGCTCTTTGCCATCTCCGACTGCAGTGTGGTGGCATAAGTGCCTTCCGCGGCGGTAAGGACCGTAACCGGTACGCCGGTCTCATCCGTGTATTCCTGTGCCAGTGCCTTCCAGGCTTCATCCGTCTCCGGCTTGAAGTTCAGCAGGTAGACCTTGCCGGCCGTATCGGCGGCCGCCGTAACGGAAAATGCCGATGCCGCCATTGCCGCGGCGACTGCCAGGCTCAACAGTTTCTTTTTCATAAGTATCCCTCCTTCTCTGAACAAAAACCATATGTTCAGAAGCGTCTTCCCCGAAAAACAGCTGACAGAACGGCAGCTTTTTCTCACGGAAAACGTTTCTTTTATCTGTATATTAGCATTTTCACACTTTGCTTTCAAGCATCTCTTCGTGCCTCAGAGTTCTCTGGCTTCCATGTAATATCGCTTTTCCTGCGCCTGTCCGATCGAAAACGTCTTTCTGGGGAGAACGCCGCCCCGGACAATGCTCCGGAACAGGTCTTCAGAAGAAAAAGGCGGCAGCACAAAGCCTATGGCATCCGGCCGTGCAGCCAGGCTGCGCAGTGTATCTTCTCCGTGGATGTAATCAATCCGGCCGCGCGGCGCCCCGGCGCCGTCTCCCGCGCCGCTGAGCCAGGCATCCAGCCCTTTCTGCAGAATGCCTGCGGGAACGACATCCGCATCCTGCCGCAGGTCCAGAATGCCCTGCTTTTCTCCTGCCTGCCAGGCGACAGGCGTCCCGCGCGGAATCTGTTCATTCTCTTCGCCGCACGTTTCCTGCAAAAAGCGCAGGACAGCAGCCGGGTCTGTTCCGGTGAGAAGACGGTGGATCGGCTCGATCTCCTGGGCATCATCCCGTATATTTTCCAGTTCCACCAGGGCATAGCGGGCCCTCTGCAGGGTCAGCGGATCTGTGTAAGGGCGGGCTTTCAGTTCCTCATAGCAGCCTTTGGCGGTGGCCAGAGAATGATTGCCGTCCCCCACCGCAAAAAACAGAGGCGCCGAAGAGCCGGCCTCCCTCGTCTTTTCTTCACAGTACTGCGCGACATGCTTCCGGAACACCTCAGCCAGGTCTCCTGCTGCCAGCCAGCCCCGCAGTCGGCCGCCGTCCTCCGGAAGCTCCAGGTCATACAGCAGTTCCATACGGGCACGCTCCGCTCGCAGAGACCCGATCAGGGCGTCTTTCTCATCATCACACAAGAGAATCACGTGCGGAAGTTCAAGAGCAGCCCCTCTCCGGATCTTCATGCGGGGCGGAATGCGCTCCTCCACGGTCTCCTCCGTGGCGCGGACCGGGGTACCGGCAAGACTGTGAAAGTCATAGGCTTCCAGATCCACCGCGCCAATGACACCGGCACGCACCTTCCCGTCCGTCAGCGTCCTCTCCGTGTATACAAAGGCGTTCTCGCATTTTCGGAAAACGCCGCTCTCCAGATACCGCTTCATTGTCTCCCGGATCTCGTCATAGCGCGTTTCCGGGCAGCCGGGAAGCTCCGCCTCCGGCAGGATACAATGCAGTGCAGAAGGCGCATCTCCGACACGGGAGCGGACCCTCTCCCAGTATTCCGGCTGGGATGTGAACTGGTCACAGGCGATGACCGGCCACGCAGACAGATATTGCGGCTGCGGAATCAAGATGTCGCAGGATGTAAAGCAGGGCACGTGAGCACTTCCTTTCCTGGCGGGGCCGCGGGCAGATTTGCGGCATCCCCGCATATGTTTTTTATAGCTTCTATTTCGAACGCAGTCCTGGGCAGGACCTTCTGTCCTTGTCCTGCTGTCGTTTCGTGCGGCATCCGTACGGGTTTCCGCATGTCTTTTCGCAAGGTATCGCTCGAAACTAC
>CAMODP010000143.1 GCA_946611445.1 uncultured Eubacterium sp. | reverse complement strand
AGAGCGATACCCGTGTGACCGGCTGGGCTTTCGGCCCTGCGGGCGCCTGCGAGGTGGAGCTCCTTGATGAAAAGGGAGAAGTGCTTCCCGCACCGGTGAAGCGCATCCGCAGAAAAGATATTGAGATGCTCTACCGGCTGGAGGATGCCGGAAGACTCGGATTTGAGATTACGGTGACACCGGAACAGATGGCAGGAAACATCATCCGGCTGCGCTATTCTTCAGGCGCGCTCAGCCGGGAGGACGTGATCGATGTGGAGAGGGGCGTGCAGAACGGCAGGCCGGATCTCCCCGTCACGGGCCGTCTGTTCAGTCCCGAAAAACTGAAGAGAGCCGTGTCTGTGCTGCGCGGCGAGGGCCTGCAGGGCGTACTTGGACGTCTGCGGCGCAGGGAGGCGCCTGCGCAGCTTGTGCGTGACCCAGAGAAGGAGTATACCGACTGGTTCCGTGAGCACCGTGCCACGGCGCAGGAACTGGACCGCCAGCGGGAGAAGCAGGCGGAGCTGTCCTGGCGGCCGCTGCTGTCCATAGCCGTGCCGCTGTACAATACAAGGCCGGATTTCCTGGAGGCGCTGCTGCGCTCGGTGCTGGACCAGACTTACCCGAACTGGGAACTCTGTCTGGCGGACGGGAGCACCACCGATGAGACCGGAGAAATCGTGAAAATAGTCTGCGGGGACGACCGGCGGGTGAAATATACGCGGCTGGCTGAAAACCTCGGCATTGCCGGCAACACCAACGCAGCGATCGATATGGCCGCGGGCGACTACGTCTGCCTGGCGGACCATGATGACCTGCTGGAGCCGGATGCCCTCTATGAGATTGCCTCGGCACTGGCCTCGGATCCGTCGACGGATGTGCTGTACACGGATGAGGATCTGACTGACGAGAGCGGCACGCATTTTACGTCGCCCCGTTTTAAACCGGATTTTAATCTGGATTTTCTGCGGAGCATCAATTATATCTGCCACATTTTCCTGGTCAGGCGCAGCATCATGCAGGAAGCGGGCGGCTTCCGCAGGGAGTTTGACGGCGCTCAGGACTGGGATATGATTCTGCGGTGCTGCGAAAAAGCCGGCGTGATCCGGCATATTCCAAAGGTGCTCTATCACTGGAGGGCGCACGACGCTTCGACGGCCGGCAACCCGGAGAGCAAGGAGTACGCCATCGATGCCGGACGCAGGGCCGTCCTGGCGCATTTTGACCGCTGCGGCATGCAGGCGGAGCTGGAGTATACGGATATCTTTGTCCTTTTCCGGGCAAAGCTGCAGGTGCGGCAGCCTGACAAGGTCTCGATCGTGATCTGCAATAAGGATCAGGCGGACACGCTGTCGCGATGTGTGACATCCATTCTGGAAAAGTCCACATATGCAAATTACGAGATTGTCATTGTCGAGAACAACAGCACGGAGCCGGAGACGTCTGCTCTCTATGACAGGCTCTGTGCGGAGGATTCCCGCGTGAAGGTCGTGCGGTTCGATGGCACCTTCAATTATCCGGCGGTCAACCGCCGCGGCGTGGAGGCGGCAGAGGGAAGTTACCTGATCCTGCTGAACAATGACACAGAGGTGATTACGCCGGACTGGATAGAGCGGATGCTGGCGCACTGTCAGCGTGCTGATGTCGCTGCCGTCGGAGCAAAGCTGCTGTATCCGGATGATACGGTGCAGCACTGCGGTGCCGTAATCGGCCTGGGCGGCTTTGCCGGCCACATCCTGACAGGCGCGCAGCCCTATGAGGCCGGTTATTTCGGCAGGCTGCAGGCCGTACAGGATATCAGCGCCGTGACGGCTGCCTGCATGATGGTCAGCCGCGAGGCCTGGGACCGCGTCGGCGGCATGGATGAAAGCTTTGCCGTGGCGCTCAATGATATGGATTTCTGCCTGCGGCTTCGGGAAACCGGACAGCTGATCGTGCTGGATCCCGGCGTGCAGCTGTATCACCACGAGTCTCTGAGCCGCGGCTCGGAGGAATCCGCGGAGAAGCGGGAGCGCTTTAAAAATGAGATCCGCCTTTTCCGTTCCCGCTGGGAGAAGGTGCTGGAGGCGGGAGATCCCTACTACAGCCCGAACCTGACGCTGCTGTACAATGACTGCAGAGTCAGGCAGTCGCATGAAACCGTGGAGTACGCGGATATCATGGCGGAAATCATGGAAGAGGACAGGAAGAGACAGAAGGTCTGAGCAAAAAGGAGTAGAGAACAGATATGTCCGGACATATAGATTTTAATGTGCCGCCTTACTACGGAACAGAACTGGAGTATGTGAAAGAGGCCATCGGGAACCACAAAATCTGCGGTGACGGTCCGTTTACCAAACGCTGCAATGCCTGGATGGAGGAGCGATTTTCCGCACAGAAGGTTTTTCTGACGACCAGCGGCACGACCGCTCTGGATATGGCGGCTCTGCTGTGCGGGCTGGAGAAGGGGGACGAGGTCATCCTCCCCAGTTATACGTTTTCCAGTACGGCGACAGCAGTCGTGCTCTGCGGCGCGACGCCGGTGTTTGTGGACGTCCGTCCTGACACCATGAACCTGGATGAGCGTCTGATCGAGGATGCCATAACAGAGCGGACAAAGGCGATCTTTGTCATGCATTACGCCGGCGTCAGCTGCGAGATGGACACGATCCTGGATATTGCCGCCCGGCACAATCTGAAAGTGGTTGAGGACGCGGCGCAGGGCGTCATGAGTACATACAAAGGACGTTCTCTCGGAACGATCGGTGATTACGGCTGCTACTCTTTCCACGAGACCAAGAATTTCTCAATGGGTGAGGGCGGCGCGATTGTGATCCGTGACAGCGAGAACAATGAGAGGGCAGAGATCCTGAGAGAGAAAGGAACCAACCGCTCCCGTTTCTTCCGCGGTCAGGTGGACAAGTACACATGGGTGGATTTCGGCGACAGCTACCTGCCCAGCGAGATGAATGCGGCCTATCTGTGGGGGCAGCTTGAACACGCAGAGGAGATCACGGCAGACCGGATGCGCACATGGAAGCGCTACCGGGAGGCCTTTGCGGATCTGGCGGCGGAAGGAGAGGGACGTATTGAGCTGCAGACCATCCCGGATGAGGTGCAGCACAATGCGCACATGTTTTACCTGAAGCTGCGCGACCTGGATGAGCGCACGCGCTTCATTTCCCATATGAAGGAGAACGGCATTCTGACGACGTTCCACTACATCCCGCTGCATTCCTCACCGGCCGGACAGCGCTTCGGCCGCTTCCACGGGGAAGATGTCTGGACCACCAGGGAGAGCGAACGCCTGGTGCGCCTGCCCATGTACTACGGCATGACAGAGGAAGACCGCGAACGCGTGATCAGCTGCGCGCGGAAGTTCTTTTCATAATTTGAGGTAACTGTTCAGAACCATGCAGAATTTGAATAAAACATTACCGTCAAGCTCGCTTGTAAGGGGCTGTTTTATTCAAATTCCATATGGCGAGAGCCATATCAGCCGCAGACAGAAGCGCGGAAGGCGCGTCTGCGGCTTGGTTCTGAATAGTTACACTAATAAAAGAAGAACCAGATAATCTGTAAGAAAAGCGTACCAAAACAGAGATAGAGCCGATTTGGAACGCCAAGGAGCTGCATACTGTGAATCAATCAACAGAATGTAATAATAACAATTCCGGCCGCGCGCGCTGGTTTCTCCTGCTGCACGCCGCCCTGCTGGTCTATTCCTGTTCCGGAATCTTCAGCAAGAGCGCTGCGGGGCAGAGGTTTATGAGCCTGCCGTTCATTCTGTTCTACGGCGGGATGATCCTGGTTCTGGGAATCTACGCGGTGTTGTGGCAGCAGGTTCTGAAGCATCTGCCGGTCACCTTTGCCTATACAAACAAGGCGGTCACGGTCGTCTGGGGCATGCTGATCGGAATGGCTGTCTTTCAGGAGCGCATCAGCGGAAAGCAGCTTCTCGGGGCAGCCGTACTGATCGTGGGCTGTATCCTGTACACTCTGGCAGACAGAGATGAACAGGCGGAAAGCTGACAGGAAGCACGGCGGCGCCGGAGAACGGACAGCCCCTGAAAAGCACAGTGGTGCCGGAGAACGGACAATAAAAGAGGATCATTTATGAACACAAAAATGCTGCCATATATGCTCATTTACCTGACGGGCGTCTTTCTGTCGAGCTGCTCGCAGATTTTCCTGAAAAAGGAGGCCGTGAAGGAGCACAAGAGTTTCCTGGCGGAATATCTGAACTCGTCCGTGATCCTCAGTTACCTGGTGTTCGGCGGGTGCACGCTGCTGACGCTGCTGGCGTACCGGGTGCTGCCGATGAATTACGGCCCGGTGCTGGAGACAGCCGGCTATGTCTTTGTTACGATCCTGGGCGTGGTGTTCCTGCGTGAAAAGGTCACAAAGAAAAAGCTGCTGGCGCTGCTGGTCATTTTTGCCGGTATTTTTATTTACGCTTTTTGAAAAACAGCCGGCTGTGAACATGGCCGTTTTGCTGTTGCAGGCATGAATCAGTTGTTTATTAAAAAAGTATCGTAACTATTCAGAGCCAAGCCGCAGACGCGCCTGCTGCGCTTCTGTCTGCGGCTGATATGGCTCTCGCCATATGGAATTAGAATAAAACAGCCCCTTACAAGCGAGCTTGACGGTTCTGTTTTATCCTAATTCCGCATGGCTCTGAACAGTTACAATATATCATCCGGAAGGAGCGGCAACCCATGAATGGAATCACATACTCGGTGATTGTGCCATGCTACAATACACAGGAAATCTTTGACACGGAGCTGCAGGAGATTCAGAAGGTCTTTTCTGAGGTGCTGCATACCGACGCGTTCGAAGTGGTGCTGGTGAATGACTGTTCGCCGGATCCGGCTGCGCTGCCGTTTCTGAAGGAAATGCAGAAAAAGTATTCCTTTGTGAAGCTCATCGACCTGGTCAAGAACACCGGACAGGCCAACGCGGAGGTGGCGGCCATGCATTACACATCCGGGGACATCGTGATCAATCTGGATGACGATATGCAGACCCATCCGAAAAACATCCCGCTCCTGCTGGAGAAGCTGGAGGAGGGGTATGATGTGGTTCTGGG